>CAZCIV010000118.1:0-7572 GCA_964498595.1 uncultured Flavobacterium sp. | reverse complement strand
ATGATAAATTAGATTCCAAGTTATTGTTAGAATCAGAACGTTTGATAAGAAGCCAACGTTATATTCGAGAAGTTACGATAGTTCCTGTTGATATTCCTAAAAATAAAGATTCTATTGATATTAAAATTAGGGTTTTGGATTCGTGGACTTTGATTCCTACAGGGAGTTTATCTTCAGCAGAAAGTAGTGCCAAGTTAACTGAGCGTAATATTTTAGGATTTGGGCATTTGATAAGTGGCAATGTTAAAAATCGTTTTGATACCAAAGAGCGCGCCACCTATGCACAGTATTCAATTAATAATATTAAAAATACATTTATTAGATTTGACTTTAACTATGCGAATGATTTTGATAATGATAGCAGACGGAGTATAAATATCAATAGGCCATTTTATTCTGTTATTGCAAAAAATGCTGGTGGTATTTTTTATGAAAACCAATTAATGACAGAGCTTTTCCCACAAGGAAATGATATATTACCAAAACAAGTCTCCTATGATTTTCAGGAATATTGGTATGGGAGAGCATTAAAAGTAACCCCTAAGTCAAATCCGGAGCGTTATTTTACCAATTTAATTTTAGCATTGACCTATAACGAAAAAAAATTTGATAGAACACCAAGTTTAAATTTAGATCCAACCAAGTATTTTTCAAATGAAAAGAACACTATTGGAATGATTGGGGTTTCAAGACAAAAATTCTATCAAGATACTTTTGTTTTCAATTATAACATTATAGAGGATATTCCATACGGAGAAAATATTGCACTAATTATCGGACATCAGGAGAAAAATAGTAACTCAAGAATGTACACTGGGCTTAGTGTTTCTTATGGGAAGAAATGTTCTTTTGGCTATGCTAGTGGTTTTGCAGAATGGGGAAGTTTTTATGATGCGGGTTTAACTGAGCAAACTACTTTTAGATTGGGATTGAATTATTTTAGTCCGCTAATTTCATGGGGAAATTGGCGTTTTAGACAGTTTGTGAAGCCTACTTATGTTTGGGGAAATAATCGAGATGAATCGTTTAAAGACCGTTTGTCTTTATTAGAAGAAGATGGTTTGCCTGGATTTAATAATCGTTTGAATGGAACACAAAAGTGGACATTATCATTTCAAACACAGTCTTATATTCCTGGGAGTTGGTATGGCTTCCGATTTAGTCCTTATTTTAATATGACTCTTGGTTCTTTGGCAAATGAAAAAGCATTGTTTTCGAGTAAAGTGTATTCAAAGTTTAGTATAGGTGCTTTAATTAATAATGATTTTTTAGTTTTTAATAGTTTTCAAATTTCATTTTCGTATTATCCAACTATTCCTTTTGAAGGTGATAATATTAATAAATTTAATTCTTTTGAAAATACTAATCTTTCTTTGTATGACTTTCAGTTGTCTAAGCCGTCTTATATAAAGTATGAATGATTTAAGTGATTTTATAAATAGAGAGTAGGAGTAGAATTTTTTATAAAATCACTTAAATGGTCATAGAAAATAATTTTGTTTCTGGAGCTTTTCTAATTAACCTTAAATCGAATGCCATACAGATATTGCGCACAAAAGGTTTTCCTTTCTCAGTTACCGTAATAGTGTCATTTTGAATAATTAAAAGCCCATCTTCATGCATTTCTTCTAAACTAGCCAATACTAAAGGTAATTCTGGAAAATCTAAAGCTTTATCTTTCCAAGATGTGGTAAATTGGCACATTAAATTTAAAATATGTCGTCTAATGATTAAGTCTTCTGGAGTTAGAACGTGTCCTCTGAAAATCGGTAATTGATCTTCGGCTAAATGGGTATAATAATCTTCAATTGTTTTTTCGTTTTGTGCAAAACTGTACCAACTATCGCTAATGGAAGAGACACCTAAACCAATCATCAATTGGGTTTTTGAAGCGGTATAGCCCATGAAATTACGGTGTAGTTTTCCTTCTTTAGATGAAGTAAACATGCTGTCATTTTTTAATGCAAAATGATCCATTCCAATTTCGTGGTAGCCGTTTTGTGCTAGTTGTTTTTTACCTTCTTCATACAACATGCGTTTCTCGTCGTCTTTAGGTAAATCCTCGTCTTTAAATCCACGTTGACCGTTTCCTTTAATCCATGGTACATGAGCATAACTGTAAAAAGCTAAACGATCTGGAAATAACGATTTGGTTTTATCAATAGTATCTTTAACATCGGCTAATGTTTGAAAAGGTAATCCAAAAATTAAGTCGTGACCAATAGACGTATATCCAATTTCTTTTGCCCAAAACGTAACTTTAGCTACATTATGAAAAGGTTGGATTCTATGAATGGCTTCTTGAACTTTTGGTGAATAATCTTGTACGCCAAAACTAACACGTCTAAATCCTAAATCGTATAATTTTTGAAGGTGTTGTTTTGTAGTATTGTTCGGATGTCCTTCAAAACTAAATTCGTGTTCCTCTGCTTTTGTTGCGTATTGAAATATACCATTTATTAAATATTCAAGATTTTCTGGAGAGAAGAACGTTGGGGTACCACCACCTAAGTGAATTTCTTTAATTATAGGTTTTCTTGGAAATAAATCGCAATATAATTTCCATTCTTTGATTACGGCTGCAATGTAAGGGTCTTCCACTTCATGACGTTTTGTGATGCGTTTATTACAACCACAAAACGTGCACAAACTTTCACAAAATGGAAGGTGAATGTATAAGCTAATACCTTCTGTATTGTTAGATTCTTTAAACGATTGCAACAATGTTCTTTTCCAATCTTCTATATGAAAATTTTCTTCTTCCCAGTAAGGAACAGTAGGATAACTGGTATAGCGAGGTCCTGGTACGTTATATTTTTGGACTATTGAGACTGACATTAGTATAGATTTTTAGCACAATACAAACTTATTGCGCTTCAAAAAAAAAAAAAATGATATTTATCATATTACGTTTGTGTAACAAATATTACAGAAGAAAGCTAATTCAAATCGTATCTTTGAGCTATAAAAATGATAGATGATGAATGCAAAATTTAATGATATTATCGACGGTAATGATTTGGTTTTAGTAGATTTCTATGCCGATTGGTGCGGCCCTTGTAAAATGATGTCACCCATATTGCAAGAAGTAAAAGCAAATTTAAAAGAAGGAGTTAAAATAATTAAAGTTAATGTGGACCAACACCAAGATTTGGCTTCTCATTTTATGGTTAGAGGTGTTCCTACTTTAATGTTGTTTAAAACAGGGAAAATGTTATGGCGTCAATCGGGGGTGTTAAGTGCTAAAGATTTAACATTAATAATTAGTAATCATTTAAATTAATTTTTTTTATATTTATATTCGAAAACCTAATAAAACATAAAATAATGAAGATAAAAGTATTGAGTTTGGTAATCCTATTTTTCGGATTGACTTCTTGTTTGAAGAATCAAGCAGAAGGTGTTCAAGTATTAGATGTAGCCAAATATGAGAAAAAGATGACAGAGCCTGATGTACAATTGGTAGACGTTCGTACGCCTGAAGAATTTAGTGAAGGTCATTTAGAAAATGCAATAAATATTGATGTTACCGCGGATGATTTTGATGCGAAAGTAGCAAGTTTAGATAAAAATAAACCTGTTATGGTTTATTGTAAACTTGGAGGCAGAAGTTCTAAAGCAGCAACGAGATTAAAAGAATTGGGATTCAAAAATATTTCCGATTTAGAAGGTGGAATTACCAATTGGACTAATGAGGACAAACCAACAGTAAAATAAACTTAATACTATTATAGATTATGAAAAAAAATGTAGGTACAGGTGATCGCTTTTTACGTGTTATGCTTGGAGTAATCGCTGTAATTTTAGGACTTTCTGGAATGTTAGAGGGAACTTTGAAATGGGTAGCATTAGGTGTAGGTGTTGTTATGGTTGTTACAGCTTCAGTACAATTTTGCCCGCTTTACACTTTGTTGGGTATCAATACTAGCAAAGAAAAATCTAAAAAATAAATAATAATTTTAAAAACTATAAAGTATGATTTACTTCGGTAAATTGTACTTTTTTTATTTTCACTATATGATAACATGGCATGATTTTGAAAAAGTAGAAATGCGAGTGGGAACCATTCTAGAAGTGCACGATTTTCCAAGAGCAAATAAACCAGCGTATCAATTAACAATTAATTTTGGTTCAGATTTAGGAATTAAAAAATCTTCGGCACAAATAACCAAACGTTATACAAAAGAAGATTTAATTGGAAAACAAATTATTGCCGTGGTCAATTTTCCTAAAAAACAAATTGCGGATTTTATGAGCGAATGTTTAGTTTTAGGTTCCGTAGGCGAGGAGAACGATATTGTTTTACTGACTTCTGATATTCGGGTTGAAAATGGGTTGCGAATAGGATAAAAAAAACCCCAAATTCTAAAAAGAGTTTGGGGTTTTTTATTATTAATTCAAAAGATTAAATATCGTCGAAATCAATATTAGTAAAGCTTTCAGCTGATTTTACTTCGTCGTTTCCTTCAGTGTAAATTTCTCTTTTGAAATCTTTTTGATGTCTTTCTGAAATTACTTCTTCTCCTTTTTGATCTAGAACAAAATCAGTCATTTCATCTAAAATTTCTCTGAAAGCAGCAAAATCTTCTTTGTACAAATAAATTTTGTGTTTTTTAAAGTGAAAAGAACCATCTTCTTCTGTAAACTTTTTGCTTTCAGTAATGGTAATGTAGTAATCATCTGCTTTTGTAGCTCTTACATCAAAGAAATACGTTCTTCTTCCTGCACGCAATACTTTAGAAAAAATATCTTCTTTTTCTAACATGTCATTTTCTCTCATAATCCTACTGTCAATTAATTAGTGTTATAGCGTCTCAAAAATCTAAAAAAAATCGGATAAAACAAAATTTTAGTCAATTTCTTTTTCGGAAAGTTGTTTTAGGTATAATTCTTTGTAGTACCCATTAAGGTCTAATAGTTGAGAATGAGTGCCTTGCTCTTTTATTTTTCCTTCTTCTAAAATGATAATCCAATCTGCATTTTTGGCTGAAGAAACTCGATGACTTACGATTATAGTCGTTTTATCTTTGCAATAGTCTAATAAATTATTCAAAATGGTTTCTTCAGTTTCGGTATCTACAGCACTTAAACAATCATCTAAAAGAAGAATGGGAGCGTTTTTTATTAAGGCACGAGCAATAGAAACACGTTGTTTTTGTCCACCCGATAATGTAATGCCTCGTTCGCCTAAAATAGTTTCGTATTGCTGATTGAAATTCATAATATTATCATGAACAACGGCCTTTTTAGCAGCTTCCATCACTTCCTCCTCAGTAGCATTTTCATTACCAAATTTGATGTTGTTTTTGATACTATCCGAAAACAAGAAAGCATCTTGCGGCACCACACTAATTTGATTACGTAAATCAAATAAATTCAAGTCTTTGATGTCTTTGTTATCAATAGAAACCGTTCCTGAAGTTGTATCATACAAACGACTAATTAGAGTTAAAAGAGTCGATTTTCCTGAACCTGTTTTCCCTAGAATTGCTAACGTTTTTCCTTTTTTTATTTCAAAAGAAATTTCGTCTAAAGCTTTGATTTTGGTGTCTTCGTATTCGAAAGAAACTTTATCAAATTTAATTGCGCCTTCAATTGAAGCATGGTTGTTAACCGTATTTTTAATTTCAGGTTCTTCTTTTAGGAATTCATTAATACGTTTTTGTGAAGCTTCTGCTTCTTGAACTAATGAGGAAACCCAACCCAATGAAGCCACTGGCCAAGTTAACATATTGATGTATAAAATGAATTGGGCAATTACACCAATACTTGCAATTTCTGAATCGCCATTTATGTACATAGAACCACCTACATATACCACAACTAAGTTACTCAAACCAATAAGCAAAATCATCAACGGACCAAAAAGGGAGTTTACTTTAGCTAAATCCATAGCTTTTGCCTTGCTTTTCGAACTTAAATCGTTGAATTCTTTTTGCTTTTTACCTTCAATGGCATACGCTTTTATAACACGAATTCCAGAGAAAATCTCTTGCGTAAAAGAAGAAAGCGTTGATAGATTCTTTTGAAATTCGCCACTTTTTTTATGAATCATCGAACTAATTTTGAAAATACTGTACGATAAAAGTGGTAATGGTAATAATGAGTACAAAGTTAGTTTTGGTGAAATGTTGTACATATAAATCACAACAATTGTAAAACGCATTAAGGTATTCAATGAGTACATTACAGCTGGACCTACATACATTCTTACTTTTCCAACGTCTTCACTAATACGATTCATTAAATCTCCAGTGCGATTGCGTTTGTAGAAACTTTGGGTTAAGGTTTGATAGTGATTGAATATTTCGTTTTTCAAATCAAATTCTACATGGCGCGACATTACAATTAAAGTTTGACGCATTAAGAA
Source organism: uncultured Flavobacterium sp. (assembly GCA_964498595.1). Classification (GTDB taxonomy): domain Bacteria; phylum Bacteroidota; class Bacteroidia; order Flavobacteriales; family Flavobacteriaceae; genus Flavobacterium. The sequence continues at coordinate 1,202 of CAZCIV010000118.1, read as the reverse complement.
CGTGAAAAATCCAGCAACAATAGTAGTTCCTAAAATTAGTAAAATGTTGTGAAACAAAGATTTTTGAAAGCTAAATAAGTCGCCATCAGGACTTTTTACATAGTCTTCAATTACTTTTATAGAGTTTCCAATTAATTCAGGAGTGAACAAAGAGAAGATTTGCGCTACAATTGTAATAAATATTCCTAGCAGGAAACGATATTTGTATTTGACAAAGTATTTGTTTAAATATTGTAATTCTTTCATAGTATTCTTTAGTGCGATAACATATCTGTATCAAATTCATTAAAAAGATAATCAATTGATAATGAACGATTATCGGGTTTTTTAGCTTTTCATTGCTAAATTATTAAAATAAATATAATTTTTTGAATCATTTTAAAATTATTCGTAATATTGTAATTAAATATTGAATAATTTTCAACTCAACTCAAATCGCATGACAGCAGAATTATTAAAAGCAAATGAGCTTCATAAAGTAGATCCAGTTTTTGGTCAGGTATCTTTTGATGGTCATGAACAAGTTGTATTTTGTCACGACAAAGATACAGGATTAAAAGCAATTATTGGAATTCATAACACAGTTTTAGGACCAGCTTTAGGAGGAACTAGAATGTGGAATTATACAAACGAATGGGAAGCGTTAAATGACGTTTTACGTTTGTCTCGTGGAATGACTTTCAAAAACTCAATTTCGGGATTAAATTTAGGTGGAGGAAAAGCGGTTATCATTGGTGATGCTAAAACTCAAAAAACGACTGAATTAATGCGTCGTTTTGGACAATTTGTAGATTCACTATCAGGAAAATATATCACTGCAGAAGATGTAGGGATGGAAACTAAAGACATGGATACGGTTAACGAAGTAACAAAACACGTTGCGGGTATTTCAGTTGAAAGAGGTGGTTCTGGAAATCCTTCTCCTGTTACTGCTTACGGTGTTTTCATGGGAATGAAAGCAGCAGCTAAATACAAATTCGGTTCTGATAATTTAGAAGGTAAAAGTGTTTTAGTACAAGGAATTGGTCACGTTGGTGAATCGTTAGTACAACACTTAACAGAAAGTGGTGCAATCGTAACGATTACAGATATCAACGAAGATAGAGTACACCAAGTAGGAGCGAAGTACGGAGCTAAAATTTTTACTGGTGCTGATTTATACAGTGCTGATGTAGATATTTACGCACCATGTGCTTTAGGAG
>CAZCIV010000117.1:0-7576 GCA_964498595.1 uncultured Flavobacterium sp. | reverse complement strand
CAATGAAAACGACCCAACAACCAAGTTGTTGAACAAAATAAAAATTGATTACGAATCCGTTAAAGAACAATACACAGCCATGATGACAAACGAAGACGATTACTTAGACAACTTGCCAAAAGCAGAATCGTTTAATGATGATAACGGTAATGATGAGGGCATGAAAGATAGCGGATTTAGCAATACACCTCCATCAGGAAGTAAAACCAATAAAAAATCTAAAACACCTGTTTTAGATAACTTTGGTCGCGATTTAACTGAAATGGCTGAAGAAGGTAAATTAGATCCTGTAGTAGGACGTGAAAAAGAAATTGAACGTGTTTCTCAAATCTTGAGTCGTAGAAAGAAAAACAACCCTCTTTTAATTGGAGAGCCTGGAGTTGGAAAATCAGCTATTGCTGAAGGTTTAGCATTACGAATTATTAAGAAAAAAGTATCACGTAATTTATTCAATAAACGTGTAGTTACGCTTGATTTAGCAAGTTTAGTTGCCGGAACAAAATATCGCGGACAATTCGAAGAAAGAATGAAAGCGGTTATGAATGAATTAGAGAAAAACGACGATATCATTTTATTCATTGATGAAATTCATACAATTGTTGGAGCTGGAGGAGCAACTGGTTCGCTTGATGCCTCAAATATGTTCAAACCAGCTTTAGCTAGAGGTGAAATCCAATGTGTTGGAGCTACAACTTTAGATGAATACCGCCAATATATCGAAAAAGATGGTGCATTAGAAAGACGTTTTCAAAAGGTAATTGTAGAGCCAACATCGGTTGAAGAAACGATTACGATTTTGAACAACATCAAACCAAAATACGAAGATCATCATAATGTAATTTACACCCCAGAAGCAATTGAAGCTTGTGTTAAATTAACAAATAGATACATGACTGACCGTTTTCTTCCAGACAAAGCTATTGATGCTTTAGACGAAGCTGGTTCACGTGTTCATATTATAAACATTGATGTTCCAAAGCAAATTTTGGAATTAGAAAAGAAATTAGAAGAAGTTCGCGAGCTTAAAAATACCGTTGTTAAAAAACAGAAATATGAAGAAGCCGCTAAACTTCGCGATGATGAAAAACGCATCGAAAAAGATTTAGCAATCGCTCAAGAACAATGGGAAGAAGATTCTAAAAACAACAAAGTAACCGTTACAGAAGATAACGTTGCGGATGTGGTTTCAATGATGACAGGAATTCCTGTAAATCGTATTGCTCAAACTGAAAGTAATAAATTAGCTCACTTACCAGAACTAATTAAAGGTAAGGTAATTGGACAAGACGAAGCTGTTCAAAAAATCGCAAAATCGATACAAAGAAATCGTGCTGGTTTGAAAGATCCAAACAAACCAATTGGTTCGTTTATTTTCTTAGGTCAAACAGGTGTTGGAAAAACTCAATTAGCGAAAGTTATTGCGAAAGAATTATTTGATTCTGAAGACGCTTTAGTTCGTATCGACATGAGTGAATACATGGAAAAATTTGCGATTTCTCGTTTAGTTGGAGCGCCTCCAGGATACGTCGGATACGAAGAAGGTGGTCAATTAACTGAAAAAGTAAGAAGAAAACCATATTGTGTAGTGCTTTTAGACGAAATCGAAAAAGCACATCCAGATGTTTTCAACATGATGCTTCAAGTTTTAGATGACGGACATTTAACGGATAGTTTAGGTCGCAAAATTGATTTTAGAAATACGATTATCATTATGACTTCTAATGTTGGAGCACGTCAATTAAAAGATTTTGGAACTGGAGTTGGATTCGGAACTGCTTCAAAACAAGCACAAACCGAAGAACATTCTAAAGGAATTATCGAAAATGCCTTGAAAAAAGCATTCGCTCCAGAATTCTTGAATCGTATTGATGATGTTATTGTTTTCAATGCATTAGAAAAACACGATATCGATAAAATTATTGATATCGAAATGGATAAATTATATGCTCGAGTGAAAGATTTAGGTTATACACTTGTACTTTCAGAAAAAGCAAAAGATTTTATTGCAGATAAAGGTTTCGATAAGCAATTTGGTGCACGTCCTTTAAAAAGAGCCATTCAAAAATATGTTGAAGATGCTCTTGCAGAGGAAATTATCACACATAAAATACATGAAGGCGACCAAATTTTCATGGATTTAGATGAAACCGCACAAGAACTCAAAATAGAAATTAAAAAATTAGAAGAACCAAGCTCTTAAGCTTGGTTTTTTTTATGTATCGAAATGATAATTGTATTAAAAAAAATACTACATTAGTTCTAAATTACAATTTCATTTATGCAAGACAAAGTTATCGTAGGTAGCGAAGAATGGTGTTCCTTCCCTGCTTTAGGAATCCCAACTATTAAAGCACGTGTTGATTCGGGTGCAAAAACATCGGCATTGCACGCCATCAATATTGTTACATTTGAAAAAGACAGCGAGAGTTGGGTTAAATTCGATATTAATCCTATCCAAAATAATGCAAAAGCAGTAATCCATTGCGAAGCACCATTAATTGACAAAAGAGTCGTTAAAAGCTCAAGCGGCTTTAGAGAACAACGTTATGTAATCAAAACCAAACTTGAAATTGGCGGTAAAACTTGGGAAATCGAAGTAACACTTACCAACCGAGATTCGATGGGTTTCCGAATGTTATTAGGTCGTGAAGCGATGTCAGGTCGTGTTTTAGTCGATCCTGAAAAACGTTATTTATTGGGCCAACCTACAACCGAAAAACTTAAAGAATATTACTATTCGGCTAACGAAAATAAAAAAGGATTAAAAATTGGTTTATTAGCCAGTAATCCAGAATTATATAGCAACAAACGTATTTTAGAAGCAGGCGAATTAAGAGGTCATGAAATGCATTTCTTAAACTTAAAATACTGCTACATGAAATTAGATGCTACAAAACCCGAAATCCATTATCGTGGTGGAAAAGTATTGAACGATTTTGATGCCGTAATTCCAAGAATTCGCCCTAGCATGACGTATTATGGTTGTGCTTTAACGCGTCAGTTTGAAGCTTTAAAAGTATTTGCTTTAAACAATGCTTCTGCTATTACACAATCGAGAGATAAACTGTTTTCACTACAATTATTATTAAATAACGGTGTAGACATTCCAACAACTGGATTCGCTAACTCACCTTTAGATACCGACGATTTAATTAAAATGGTGGGAGGTTCGCCTTTAATCGTAAAATTATTAGAAGGAACACAAGGAAAAGGTGTCGTTTTGGCAGAAACTAAAAAAGCAGCAGAATCAGTTATCAATGCTTTCAAGAGTTTAAATGCTAATATTTTAGTTCAGGAATTTATTAAAGAAGCCAATGGTAAAGATTTGAGACTCTTCGTAGTTGATGGAAAAGTTGTTGCTGCGATGCAACGTGAAGCCGCACCAGGAGAATTTAGAGCCAACATTCACATGGGGGGAACGGCTTCGGTAGTAAAAATTACTTCAGAAGAAAAGAAAATTGCAATAAAAGCAGCAAAAGCAATGAATTTAAAAGTAGCTGGTGTTGATATTATTCGTTCATCAAAAGGTCCTTTATTGTTAGAAGTAAATTCTTCACCTGGTTTAGAAGGAATTGAAGGCGCTACTCAAAAAGACATTGCTGGCGAAATGATTAAAGCGATTGAGAAAAACTTTAAGTGGAAATAGTTAAATAATGAATCCGTATATCGACATCACATTAAGAAGTGTTACTGTTTATTTTTTCATGATAATTGCTTTGCGAATATTTGGAAAAAAAGAGCTTTCACAACTTAATACAGCTGATGTTATTCTGATTTTATTAATTAGTAATTCGGTTCAAAATGCAATGGTTGGCGCTAATACTTCATTGTATGGAGGAATTATTGCTGCTTTTTCACTTTTCTTAATCAATTTTATTTTTAAGAAAGTAATGTTGAAATCGAAATTTATTAAAGCATTAGTGCAAGACAAACCAGAAATTTTAATTCATAACGGAAAAACTGAATTCAAAACCCTAGCTCGATTAGGGATTACATCAGAAGAACTTGAAGAAGCCATGCGTGAACACGGAATCGAATATTACAAAGACGTAAAATTAGCCATGTTTGAAATCGATGGAAATATTAGTATCATTTCAGGTAACGAGAATTTAAAACAAACCCATCACAAAAGGAAAATTCATAAAACATTAGGTAAACTAAACAATTAATAAAAATTTATTATATAGTTTAATCAATAAAAAAATCATGCACATCATCAGCAAAATACTCATTATCGTCATAGCACTACTCCACTTGTATTTTCTATGGCTAGAAATGTTTGCTTGGACAACAGCTGCCAAAAAAGTATTTAGAACCATTCCCGAAGATTTATTTGAAAAAACAAAAATATTAGCCTCTAATCAAGGTTTGTATAACGGATTTTTATCTGCAGGATTACTTTGGTCTTTGGCTATTTCAGATGAAAATTGGAGCCAAAATATTGCTCTTTTTTTTCTTTGTTGTGTGAGTGTTGCTGGAATTTTTGGAGCCTATTCTGCTTCTAAGAAAATATTTTATGTACAAGCGTTACCAGCTATTATTGCGATTATAACCATCCTATTTTTATAAAAGAAAAGCTCAAGAAATCTTGAGCTTTTTAATAATTTAGTTTTAATTAGTCTTCCATTTCAATTTGAAAACTATTCAAAAACGAAACTGATTTTTCAATATCATAATGTAAAATTCGATCTTCTGATACAAACGGAACTTCTTCTCTGTACGATTTTACAAAACTTTCAATAAATTCACTTGATTTCAAAGGTCTTCTGAATTCTAAAGCTTGAGAACCGTTTAACAATTCGATAGCTAAAATACGTTCTACATTCTCAACAATTCGTAAGGTTTTAGTGGCAGCATTAGCTCCCATGCTCACGTGATCTTCTTGTCCGTTTGAAGAAACAATACTATCAATACTTGATGGCGTTGCTAATTGCTTATTTTGACTTGCGATACTTGCAGCTGTATATTGTGGAATCATGAAACCTGAATTCAATCCTGGATCGTTTACTAAAAACGCCGGTAAACCTCTTAATCCAGAAATCAATTGATAGGTTCTTCTTTCTGAAATACTTCCTAATTCTGACAATGCTATTCCTAAGAAATCTAATGCTAAAGCCAATGGTTGTCCGTGGAAATTTCCTCCTGAGATAATCAAATCTTCTCCTACGAAAATATTTGGATTATCAGTAACCGAATTGATTTCGGTACGGAATACTTTCTTCACATAATCAATCGTATCTTTCGAAGCACCATGCACTTGCGGAATACATCTAAACGAATATGGATCTTGAACATGAACTTTTGGTTGTGCAATGATTTCACTATCTTCTAACAAATCACGCATTCTTTCCGCAGTTTGAACTTGACCTTTATGTGGACGAACTAAGTGAATTAAATCTGTAAATGGTTCGATTCTTCCATCAAATCCTTCTAATGAAACTGCTCCGATTACATCTGCTAAATACGAAATTTTCTCAGCTTTAATCAAACAGTAAACGCCATAAGCACTCATGAATTGTGTTCCGTTCAATAATGCTAAACCTTCTTTCGATTGTAAAACGATTGGTTCCCAACCAAATTTCGCTAATACTTTTGAAGCTGGCTGTCTAAAACCATCCAAATACACTTCACCTTCTCCTAATAATGGCAACGATAAATGAGCTAACGGAGCTAAATCGCCCGAAGCACCTAATGAACCTTGTGTGTAAATTACTGGAAAAATATCATTATTGTAAAAATCAATCAATCGTTGCACCGTCACCAACTGAACACCTGAATGCCCGTAGCTTAACGATTGGATTTTCAACAACAACATGATTTTTACAATTTCATGAGGTACTTCTTCCCCAGTTCCGCAAGCGTGCGATTTTACTAAATTCTCTTGAAGTTTTGATAAATTCTCATTCGAAATCTTCACATTACACAACGAACCAAAACCAGTGTTAATTCCGTAAATTGGATCAGAGTTTGATTTCATTTTATCATCTAAGTATTTTCTACATTTCTCAATGTTTACGATAGCTTCTTCTGATAATGCCAACTGTTTTCCTTGAAAAACAATCTCGTTAATCATGTTGATAGACAATAAATCTGAACTTATATAATGTGTAGTTTCCATTGGGTTAATTTTAAAAGTCCAAAATTCTGTAAACAATTATTAAAATGCAAGATTTATCAGCATTATTAACAAAAAATAAATAGTTCTCAAATTTTAAGGCAAATCTGGGTGCATTTTTAAGAATTTTCAATAAATTAGCGCATTCAAAAAATACAACATCAAATCATGAAAAATACAGCGTTAACGCACATTCACGAAAGTTTAGGAGCTAAAATGGTTCCGTTTGCAGGATACAATATGCCGGTACAATATGAAGGAGTAAATGTAGAACACGAAACCGTTAGAAATGGCGTTGGTGTTTTTGACGTTTCTCACATGGGAGAATTTTTCCTAAAAGGAGAAAATGCGTTAGCTTTAATTCAGAAAGTAACTTCAAATGATGCTTCTAAATTAGTGGATGGAAAAGCACAATATTCTTGTTTACCAAATAACGAAGGTGGAATTGTTGACGATTTAATCGTTTATAAAGTGGCAGATAACCATTACATGTTGGTTGTGAATGCTTCAAACATTGAAAAAGATTGGAATTGGATTTCATCGCACAATGATTTAGGTGTGGAGATGCAAAACCTTTCAGATGACTATTCATTATTAGCTATTCAAGGACCAAAAGCTGCAGAAGCAATGCAATCCTTAACTTCTATCGATTTAACGAATATGGAATATTACACGTTCCAAATTGGTGATTTCGCTGGAAAAAGCGATGTAATTGTATCGGCTACAGGTTATACGGGTTCTGGAGGATTTGAAATTTACTTCAAAAACGAAGATGCAGAATACATTTGGAACAAAGTTTTTGAAGCGGGTGCAGCTTTCGGAATTAAACCAATTGGATTAGCAGCGCGTGATACGTTACGTTTAGAAATGGGATTTTGTTTATACGGAAACGATATTAACGACACCACTTCGCCATTAGAAGCAGGTTTAGGTTGGATTACCAAATTCGACAAAGAATTTACCAATTCAAAAAACTTGAAAAAGCAAAAAGAAGCAGGTGTTTCTCGTAAATTAGTTGGTTTTGAAATGATTGAAAGAGGAATTCCTCGTCACGATTACGAAATTGCTGATGCTAACGGAAATATTGTTGGAATCGTAACTTCAGGAACACAATCACCTTCTAAGGGAATTGCTATTGGAATGGGATATGTACCAACGGCTTTAGCTACACCAGATTCTGAAATTTACATTAGAATTAGAAATAAAGATATTAAAGCGAAAGTGGTTAAAATGCCATTTTATAAAAAGTAATCAAGAACGAGTACAAAGACAAGAGCAATTACAAATTTGAAAATTGAACTTGAACTTGTACTTGAACTTGAATTTGTTATTTTTGCAACCTGAAACTTGAAACTTTAAACCAAAAAAAGAAATGGGAAGAGCGTTTGAATTTAGAAAAGCCCGTAAAATGAAACGTTGGTCAGCAATGGCAAAAACGTTTACAAGAATTGGAAAAGATAT
>CAZCIV010000116.1:0-7596 GCA_964498595.1 uncultured Flavobacterium sp. | reverse complement strand
GCTGGCAACATTCCTTCTTGTTCCTCTTCGTCATCATCATGCCCTTCTAAATAGACTTTTAAGAAACCTTCAAATTTGATAACTTCTCCAGTTGCTGTAAAAGTTTCCGAATGATTACTTGCTTCAATTTTTACATTAGTTCTCTCCAATTCAGCATCACTCATTTGAGATGCTAATGTTCTTTTCCAAATCAATTCGTACAAACGCGCTTGATCTCTATCGATATCCACTGTATGTCTTGACATATCCGTTGGACGAATCGCTTCGTGCGCCTCTTGTGCTCCTTTTGATTTGGTGTTGAAATTTCTAGGTTTAGAAAATTCCTTTCCGTAGTAACTTGTAATTTCAGCTTGAGCTGCTGCCATTGCTTCTTGTGATAAATTCACACTATCCGTTCTCATATAAGTAATAAGTCCGGCTTCGTATAAACGTTGCGCAATTTGCATGGTAATCCCAACAGGTAAATACAATTTTCTAGCTGCTTCTTGTTGCAACGTTGAAGTAGTAAATGGTGCTGCTGGTGATTTTTTTGTGGGTTTGGTTTCTAAATCTCCTACTTTATAAGACGAACCTATATTTTTTGTTAAGAAATCTTCCGCTTCCTTTTTAGTTGCGAAGTTCTTAGGTAATTTTGCTTTGAAAGTTTTTCCCGCTTCGTTTGTGAATTCAGCTGTAATGCTGTAAGAAGCTTCTGGTTTGAAATCTTGAATTTCTCTTTCACGTTCTACAATCAAACGAACGGAAACCGATTGCACACGACCAGCCGACAATCCTCCTTTTACTTTTTTCCAAAGTACTGGCGATAATTCATAACCTACTAATCGGTCTAAAACTCTACGGGCTTGCTGAGCGTTTACTAAGTTATAATCAATTCCTCTCGGATTTTCAATTGCTTTTTGAATAGCTGATTTTGTAATCTCGTGAAAAACGATACGTTTTGTTTTTTCTGGTTTTAATTTTAATTCTTCAGACAAGTGCCAAGAAATTGCTTCTCCCTCGCGATCCTCATCGGAAGCCAACCAAACCATTTCGGCATTTTTAGCTAATCCTTTTAATTTGGTCACCAATGCTTTTTTATCGGCCGAAACTTCATATTTCGGTTTAAAACCATTTTCTACATCTACTCCAATTTCTCTTGAAGGCAAGTCGGCAATATGCCCATAACTCGACTCTACTTGATACTCACTTCCTAGAAATTTCTCGATGGTTTTTGCTTTTGCAGGTGACTCAACGATTACTAAATTCTTTGCCATTTCACATTTTTTTGAACCGCAAAAGTATAGGTTTTTTTTAAATTTTAACATCTTGAGTTTTTTTTTACCTATAATTAACCAAAATATCAGTCAAATTACTCCTATATATATAGGTATAAAATCCACGAAAAACGGCTACTTAGAAATAGAGAAAAAAATATTTTAAAATTTCATGTTAAACCTTTTCTGCCATCTTGTCAGATTTTATAATTTAGTATTATCTTTGCGTTCCGAATCTTCGGAATGATTAATGGAAATCTTTGATATGGAAAAGGTAATTGATGAAAACAAACAAGGTCAGAGTTTAGTGCTTGACCAAAAAGAAGGAAATACTAAAAAACTTTTTATAGAGAGTTATGGTTGCCAAATGAATTTTTCGGACAGCGAAATTGTGGCGTCTATTCTTTATGAAAACGGATATAATACCACTCAAAACTTAGAAGATGCTGATTTGGTTTTGGTAAACACTTGCTCTATTCGCGATAAAGCGGAGCAGACGATTCGTAAACGTTTAGAAAAATACAACGCAGTAAAGAAAATCAATCCTTCAATGAAAGTTGGGGTTTTAGGTTGTATGGCAGAACGTTTAAAAAGTCAGTTTTTAGAAGAAGAGAAAATTGTGGACATGGTGGTTGGACCTGATGCTTACAAAGATTTACCCAATTTATTAGCAGAAGTAGAAGAAGGAAGAGATGCTATCAACGTAATTCTTTCAAAAGAAGAAACGTATGGCGATATTGCTCCTGTTCGTTTGAATAGTAACGGAGTTAATGCTTTCGTTTCGATTACAAGAGGTTGCGACAATATGTGTACGTTTTGCGTTGTTCCTTTTACACGTGGTCGTGAACGTAGTCGTGAACCACAAAGTATTTATGATGAAATCCAAGATTTGTACGATAGAGGTTACAAAGAAGTTACCTTATTAGGACAAAACGTTGACAGTTACCTTTGGTATGGTGGTGGTTTGAAAAAAGATTTCGACAAAGCAACTGAAATGCAAAAAGCGACTGCAGTTGATTTTGCTCAATTGTTAGACAAATGCGCTACGTTGTTCCCAAAAATGCGTTTTAGATTCTCAACTTCTAATCCGCAAGATATGCATGTGGAAGTGATAGAAACTATGGCGAAGCACCATAATATCTGTAAGTACATTCACCTACCTGTTCAAAGTGGAAGTACTCGAATTTTAAAGGAAATGAATCGTCAACACACCCGTGAAGAATACATGGAGTTGATTGATAAAATATACTCTATTATTCCAGATATTTCATTATCACAAGACATGATTGCAGGTTTCCCAACAGAAACTGAGGAAGATCATCAAGATACGTTGAGTTTGATGGAATATGTAAAATATGATTTCGGATTTATGTTTGCGTATTCAGAACGTCCAGGAACTTTAGCGGCTAGAAAAATGGAAGACGACGTTCCAGAAGAAGTGAAGAAAAGACGTTTAAATGAAATCATCGACTTACAACAAAGAATTGGTTTAGAAAGAACGCAACGTTTCATAGGTCAAGAAGTAGAAGTATTGATTGAAAAAGAATCTAAACGTTCAGATGCACATTGGAGCGGAAGAAATTCGCAAAATACTGTAGTGGTTTTCCCAAAAGAAAATTACAAAGTAGGTGAATTCGTAATGGTAAAAATCACAGATTGTACCGCTGCAACATTAATTGGAGAAGCGGTTGGTTACTCAACTGTAATGAACTAAAAATATAAGCCACGGATTAAAAGATTAACACGGATTTCAATATGGGACTTTATAGAGAAGAAGAAACTTTTAAAATTATTGGTATTTGTATGGAAGTTCACAGAAATCTTGGTCCAGGATTACTTGAAGTAGTTTATAAAGATGCGTTAGAGATAGAATTTAAAGCAAATAATCTTCCTTTTGAGAGAGAAAAAGAATTTTCAATCGAATATAAAGGAGTTATATTACCACATAAATTTTATGCTGATTTCATTGTAAATGAAGATATTGTTTTAGAAGTGAAAGCAGTAAAAGAATTTTCAGGAGAACATACTGCACAAGTATTGAATTATATGAAACTTTCAGAATCAGAAATTGGATTATTGGTGAATTTTCAAAACAAATCACTACAACATAAAAGATTAGTATTTTAATTAATCCGTGAAAATCCTTTAATCCGTGGCAAAAAAATAAAAAAATGGAATCAGTACAAGCTATAAAACAACGATTTGAAATTATTGGGAACGACCCAAAACTCAATCGTGCTGTGGAGAAAGCCATTCAGGTTGCTCCAACGGATATTTCGGTATTGGTAACAGGTGAAAGTGGTGTTGGAAAAGAAAGTATTCCAAAAATCATTCACGCCCTTTCACACAGAAAACATGGAAAATATATTGCCGTAAACTGTGGAGCTATTCCAGAAGGAACGATTGACAGTGAACTTTTTGGTCATGAAAAAGGTTCGTTTACTGGAGCGACTAACACACGTGAAGGTTATTTTGAGGTAGCTGATGGCGGAACTATATTTTTGGATGAAGTCGGCGAATTACCTTTAACCACTCAAGTGCGTTTATTACGTGTTTTAGAAAATGGTGAATTTATTAAAGTGGGCTCATCACAAGTACAAAAAACGAATGTTCGTATTGTAGCGGCTACGAATGTAAATATGTTTGATGCGATTGAAAAAGGGAAATTCCGTGAAGATTTATATTATCGTCTGAGTACGGTTGAAATTGCATTGCCACCACTTCGCGAGCGAAAAGATGATATTCATTTGTTGTTTAGAAAATTTGCTTCTGACTTTGCTCACAAATATAAAATGCCGCCAATTAAATTGGATGACAGCGCAGTGGAGTTACTTTTAAAATATCGTTGGAGCGGAAATATTCGTCAATTGCGAAATGTGGCGGAACAAATTTCTGTTTTAGAAACGAAACGGGAGATTTCATCGCAAACACTTCTTTCCTATTTACCAATGGAAAATCCAAATTTGCCATCAGTAATAGGAAGCAAAAAATCGGAAAGTGATTTTAGTAACGAAAGAGAAATTTTGTACAAAGTTCTTTTTGATATGAAGAGCGATTTGAACGATTTAAAGAAATTGACATTAGAGTTGATGCAAAATGGAAGTTCAAAAGTTCAGGAAGCCAACAAAGGATTAATTCAAAAAATTTACGGTAAACCCGAAGAAAATACTATTTTTGAAGAAGAACCGAGAGTGGAAATGCTTCCGAATCAAAATAATATGATTCAAGAAGAGTTTGAAGATGACGATGACGATCAGAATTATTTATTTGCTGAAACTGTTGACGAAGAAGAAACCTTAAGTTTGGAGGCGAAAGAAATTGAATTAATCAAAAAATCTTTAGAACGCAATAAAGGAAAACGAAAAGCAGCTGCTGACGAATTAGGAATTTCCGAAAGAACACTTTATAGAAAAATTAAACAATACGATTTATAATGAGATATTTAATAATTGCTTTTAGCATCGCTATTTCACTACTTGTCAACAGTTGTGGTGTTTATAATTTTACAGGAGCAAAACCTGTGGATGCTAAAACATTTCAAGTAAATTACTTTCAAAACAATGCTCCATTGGTTGAACCAGGAATTGAAAGAACTTTCACATTAGAATTGCAAGACATTATTCAAAGTCAAACCAATTTAAATCTTGTTTCTCAAGGTGGTGAATTAATTTACGAAGGTGAAATCGTTGATTATCGTATAACTCCTATGACTGCTACAGCGGATCAAAGAGCAGCACAAAACCGTTTGACAATTACAATTAATGTTAGATTTACCAACAGAAATAAAGAAGATGACAATTTTGAAAAACGTTTTTCGCATTTTGATGATTTTGATGCCAATCAACAATTGGTTGGTTCACAACTCAACAAATCATTAGATGTAATTTTTGAACGAATAACACAAGATATTTTTAACGAATCATTAGCTAAATGGTAATTTTAAATAGTTTTAAATTTTGAACTTGAAGTGTAATTAATATTAAAATGAACCTATCTGATTTAACCTATCTTTTAAATAAGCCCGAAACTATAAACGAAAAGCAGACCATTGCTTTAGAGAATGTAGTTTTACAATTCCCCTATTTTCAGGCAGCACGTGCTTTACATTTAAAAGGATTATATAATCAGGAAAGTTTTAGATACAATTACGAATTAAAAAAAACGGCAGCTTACACAACCGATAGAACCATTTTATTTGAATTTATAACTTCGGATAATTTCACAGCGATTCAACAGGAAAAGATAGATGAAATTCAAAGATCATTGTTAGATATTGAAGTTCATCAAATGGAAGAAGTAATAGTTTTAGCTGAGATTGAAACTACATCAACTTCTGAAGAAACAGAAATAACAGAACCAACTTCTGAAGAAAAACTAGAACTTGGCAAACCATTTCTTTTTACTCAAAATGAAAGACATTCCTTTCAAGAATGGTTACAATTGACAAAAATTTCTCCAATTGCTCGAGAAAATGAGGAGAAAACATCTCAAATTGACCCCGAAAAACAAAAAAAATTAGAGATAATAGATAAATTTATTGAAGCTAATCCGAAAATTGCTCCAGTAAAGGAAAACACAAAAACACCTGCAAACATTAGTAAAAGCGTTGAAGAACCTACACATCTAATGACAGAAACTTTAGCAAAAGTATATTTGGAACAAAAAAAATATACAAAAGCCATACAAGCTTATGAAATATTAATTTTGAAATATCCAGAAAAAAGTAGTTTCTTTGCAGACCGAATAAATGAAATCAAAAATTTACAACAAAATAATAATTAATTATGGGATTCACAGGATTTTTAGTTGCAATAACAATTGTATGTTTTTTATTAATCTTAGCTATTATGGTTCAAAACCCTAAAGGTGGAGGTTTATCTTCTTCATTTGGTGGTTCTCAACAATTAGGTGGCGTTCAAAAAACAACAGATTTCTTAGATAAAAGTACTTGGACTTTAGGAGGTGTTTTAATTGCTTTAATTTTACTTTCAAGTTTAAGTTTTAATGGAACTGTATCTGGTTCTAAAGTGTTAGGTGAAGATGAGACTGCTGTTCCAACAACTACAGTTCCTACAACACCAGAAGCTACAAAACAAGCTACTCCTGCAACTCCAGCACCAACAGCTGCTGATTCTGCAAAATAAGAATTGAATACAACCAATATAAATGCCAGCATGTCAGTGCTGGCATTTTTTTTACCGAAAAATTGTCAGAAAAATGATTTGGCATAATTTCTGAAATATTGCAAGCAACAATTTAATTATAACATTAAAATATATAAACTATGTCATTAAACATTAAACCAATTTCAGATCGAGTAGTTATTGAGCCTTTAGCAGCTGAAACTACAACCGCTTCAGGAATTATTATTCCAGACACTGCAAAAGAAAAACCTCAAAAAGGAACTGTAGTAGCCGTAGGAAATGGTAAAAAAGATTATACCATGACAGTTAAAGTTGGCGATGTAGTTCTTTATGGGAAATACTCTGGAACAGAGTTTAAATACGAAGGTAAAGATTACCTAATTATGAGAGAAGACGAAATATACGCAGTTCTTTAATCGTATAACAACAACTTTTAAACATTTAAACTTAAACATTTAAACAAAAAATAAAATGGCAAAAGATATAAAATTCGATATTGAAGCTCGCGATGGTTTAAAACGCGGTGTTGATGCATTAGCAAATGCAGTTAAAGTAACTTTAGGTCCAAAAGGAAGAAATGTAATTATTTCAAAATCATTTGGCGGACCAACAGTAACAAAAGATGGTGTTTCTGTTGCAAAAGAAATCGAATTACAAGATCCATTAGAAAATATGGGTGCTCAAATGGTAAAAGAAGTAGCTTCTAAAACCAATGATTTAGCTGGTGATGGAACAACTACCGCAACCGTTTTAGCTCAAGCAATCGTTAAAGAAGGTTTGAAAAACGTAGCTGCTGGAGCAAATCCAATGGATTTAAAACGTGGAATTGACAAAGCCGTGGAAACTATTGTTTCAGAATTAGGAAAACAATCTGTTGCTGTTGGTGACTCTTCTGAAAAAATCAAACAAGTAGCTTCTATTTCTGCGAATAATGATGAAACTATTGGTGATTTAATCGCAACTGCTTTCTCTAAAGTTGGAAAAGAAGGTGTTATCACTGTAGAAGAAGCAAAAGGAACTGATACTTATGTAGATGTGGTAGAAGGAATGCAGTTCGATAGAGGTTATTTATCTCCATATTTTGTAACTGATGCTGATAAAATGGTGGCTGAATTAAGCAATCCATACGTTTTATTATACGACAAAAAAATCTCTAACTTACAAGAGTTATTACCAGTTTTAGAACCAGTAGCACAATC
>CAZCIV010000115.1:0-7621 GCA_964498595.1 uncultured Flavobacterium sp. | reverse complement strand
TATTTCAAGTCCAATTGAATTTATTATTTCATTTCTATATATTATATCATATTCATCAATAGAAAATGTAAGAACACCACCCAAAACATCAAAATAATAGATCACCTCCCAATTATTGACTAAATCATTTTCAATAGTTCCATTCTCGAAGTTGATTAATAGTTTTTGAGTATCACAATCTGTAAAGATTTTATGAAGTTGATGATGTTTTATTGTTTTACCTCTTTTATTGATTTTAGATTTGACTTTCACAAATTATATATAAAAAAAGGATTGTCTTATGACAATCCTTTTTAACTAAGTAACTATTGATTTATTTATATTTTCGTAATTTTTATAACTTGTTTTTTGTCATTAGACTCCACTTTAACAAAATAATTTCCTGTAGGCAAATTTGATAGATCAAAGTTAACCTCGTTTAAGTTTTCTTTTTGAGTAATTAATAATTGACCCAGACTATTGTAAACTGATAGGTCTTTAATTATTTCATTACACTTAATAAATAAAACATCTTTTACAGGATTTGGATTGAATGAAATATTTAATAGATGATTTTGATTTAGTCCTAATGCTGATGTAACAGTAATTGCTAAAGCATTGCTTGTACAAGTATAATCGTGGTTTAAACCAAATGTGTCATAAAAAACATGTGAAACAGATTGAGTTACATAATAAGTTGTCCCATTAGTTAATAAAGTACTCGTACTTATGGAATTATTATTACTATCATACCATTGTAAGTTAGAACCTGTAACTTGTAGATTTGCTATTGTTTGACCTGGAGTAAAACTCTGTATAGTGTTTCCAGTTGGTGGGGGTGTTACTGATAACCCAATTGTAATTGGTGTTCGTGGACTTTCACAAGTTATATTATAATCTGATTGAGAAATATAATATGTCATTCCATTTAATAATAGTGTATTAGGAGGTAAACTATTTCCTCCAGTTAAAGAATTATAAGCATAGGTAGGAGCATTATTTGTCATATCTTCAATACTTATATAATCTGTTAAACTTTGTATGGTTTCACCTTGACAAAAAGGTCTAACATTTGCTGAAACTGTTGTAGGAGCCGTGGGTGGCTGAATTAAATTAACATTCACTTGTATTTTTCCGCTTTCACATCCGTTAATTGTTTGAGTAGCGTAATACAAACTATTAATTAATGGAGTGGAAGATATTAAAGGAGAAACACTATTAATATTATCATACCATTTAATATCTGTTCCTATTGCTGATAAATTACTTACAGTTGGATTGCTGGTAGCACAAAAACTATTATTACCAGCAGTTGGGGGATTGGTAATATTGGCATTTATAGTTAAAGACGATACACCGCCATAAGTTCCGCATCCGTTACCGCCTTTTACAGTAATTGTACCTGAAACAAATAATGGTGGAATTGTAATTGTTGTACTATTTGTTGTTGTTGTGCTTGGTCCTGTAACACCTGATGGATAAGTCCATAGATAGTTGATTGCACCATTAATGTTTGGAACCGAATATGTGAAAGTTTGATATCTACACACACTTATTTGACCTGAAATAGCACCTGCATCTGCTGGCGTGACTGCAATTGTAATTGGCAAAACTGTATCGGAACTTGTACCGCACGCATTTATTCTTTTTACTGTAATGTTACCCGACACTGCACTTGAAGAAAATGTTACACTTATCGAATTAGATGTACTAAAACCCGATGCTCCATTGGGTAATGTCCATTGATATGAAATTACGTTTGTATCTGATGGAAGACTATATGTATATGTTGAACCGATACAAACATTGGAACTACCTGTTATTGAAACAGCACTTGATATTGGACTGAAAACATTTACAGGTAGACTAGCAGTATTACTTGAACCACAATCATTAGTCCCTTTAACGGTTATATTTCCTGATACCGCAGTTGCAGTATCAAAATTAACTACAATAGAATTACCATTGTTAGTGACTATTGATGTCCCTACAGGTAATGTCCATGTGTAGTTGTTTGCATTTGCGACTACAGGAATGGTATAAGTTTGTGTGCTACCTTTACATACATTATTTGTTCCTGTTATGGCTCCTATGGTTTGTTCAGGATATACATTTATAATATCATTTAATACTCTTCCTATTCTATTTCTTCCTATGTTATTATATGAAGTAAAAGTACCACCAATAAGTACTTTACCATCATTTTGAAGCGCCATAGTACTTATGCCTGATGCTCCAATACCTGGGTTAAAAGTAGTGTCTAATGTACCGTCAACATTAATACGTGCAATACCATTTCTCGGAACCCCATTAAATGAAGTAAAATCACCACAAATGATTAATTTATTGTCGCATTGTACCAATATTTTTGTTACTGCTCCATTGGTAGCAACTTGATTTTGAAACATTGGGGCGCCACTATTGGTTAAATTATAACCAATTAAATTATTAAACGTATTACTTGTGGTTGAAAAAACGCCACAAGAATTAAATGAACCACCAACGACATAAGACCTATAATCATCCTTGTAGCCCGCTATACAATATACGGGTCCATTAGGTTTTACCTCTCTTAAAGGAGAAAAAATTGCAACACCCGAAGAAGTATAAAAAGCAATATTTTTTTTGTGACCACCAAGATCAAAAGTACCTACTATTGTAATAGAACCCGCATCTGCGGTAGGAACAGACATTGGAGTAATTAATATATCATAAATTATTCCTCCCGTGACTATTGAACCTGTAGAATTAAAAGTAGTATCCAAAGTGCCGTTTGGATTTAATCTTGTAAGTGATCCAGATCCCAAAAGAATTTTGCCATCTTCTTGGATTTTAATAACATTTGCGACTCCCGGAAATGAATTAAAAGTAGGATCTATTGTGCCGTCTACATTTAAACGATATATGTTAGTAGAAGAAATGTTAGCAACTAGTGAGGTTATGGAAGCAATTAATTTACCATCAGATTGAACAGCTAAAGCTCTAATTTTCCCCGAAGTAATCAAATTAAAAGCAGTGTCTAGAGAACCATCACTATTTAAACGAGCTATACCCGGAGTACGAACACTATTATAATTAAAAAAATCTCCATAAATAATAATTTTTCCGTCATTTTGAAGTGCTATTCCTTTAGTAGTCAGAGGGTAAGCTGAATTTGAATACTGATATGAAACACCAGTACCCGGATTAAATGAAAGATTGAATGAATTATTAGTTATTTTATTTAAAAACCTATGATTAAATAAGCTAAAATAATTACCACCAATTAGGAAATCATCATTAGAAAGTAGTAGAATTGTAAATATTCCTCTAGGTTCATTTGTAGTAACAATATTATTAATAGGAAAATTGTTATTTGATGTTATAGAACCATTTGAAGATATCTCAATCAAATGGCGAACAGTAGCGCTATTATAGTAAGCAAAAACACCTCCCACCAATATGTTTCCAGTACTTCTTATTGCAATCGAATTAACAGCACTATCGTCTGGAAGTGGAATGCTAGGATCAATTATTCCTTGTATTCCAGTTCCACTTGTGTTAAAAGTGGAGTCTATTGATCCAGTAGATGTTATCCTGCATAAACGATTTGCTGTTGTAACTCCATAAGTAGTAAATGTTCCCCCCAGTAAAATCTTACCATCTGATTGTATAGCCACGGCATTTACAGTATTGTTTGCACCGCTAGGGACAAAAGTAGTGTCTAATGCTCCATTACTATTTAAACGAGCAATTCTGTTTCTTGTAGCTCCAGCTACAAGCGTAAATGCACCTCCTAAGACTATTTTGCCATCATTTTGAATATTAATAGTGTTAACAGTATTATTAATTAAGTTTAAAATAAATGGTCCATTAACAGTTCCATCTGCATTAAGGCAGGCAAAACGGTGAAGTCCGTAACCTAAATAAGAAAGAAAGTCACCACCTATTAATATTTTTCCATCACTTGTTATTGCTATAGCATTAACATCATTATCGGTAGTTCCTGGTCCAGACACAAATGAACTATCCTTCGAACCATCGGTATTGAGTCGTGTTATGTGTTGTGCATTTAACCCGTTGAAGGTTGTAAAACTTCCACCAATAAGTATTTTGCCATCACTTTGAACAGCAATAGTTTTAACATCGTTATTTGTGCCTGTACCCACATTAAAAGAGTTGTCGAGTGTACCATCGACATTTAATCTCGCAATGTAGTTTATTGGCGTTCCATTATAAGTAGTAAAACTTCCACCAATTAGTATTTTACCATCGGATTGTTTAGCGGAACAAAGTACCTTGTCATTGGGACCATCTCCCATACCATTTCCAACGTCTGTTGTATTAAAAGTGTTATCATTTGTTCCTGCTTGTGAGTAACTTATAGTAACACTTAAAAGAAATATCAAAGAGTAAAAAATATTTTTCATTGTATTATATTCTATTAAATTGACCTTGATTATATCTATATTTAAATTCAAAAGCTTTACCAAAATTGGTAAACTCGTGGTTTGCATGAATACGTATTCTTATAATAATATTTTCAGGAAGATTACTGATAGTTTGCATATAAGTGTTTATTCCACCCATCAGGTTAATTGTTGACTCTTCAAAATCGATTGTACAGAAAGATCTTTTGTTTTGTTCACTATTACATTTTTTGCATTTCTTAGGTAGTAGTATAAATTGACTTCTATCCAATTTAAAATGAAATGTCTGGTCGTTTTTTACAAGTGCCGCTTCAACCAAAATATTTGTCGCCATAAAAAAAGGAGAATTATTGACAACCTGTATCTTAATTTTATCATTATCTATGGCGATTTTGTCTAATTTGATCTTTGCTCTAAAAAAATAAATAAGCAAAAAAGTTGTTATAATTCCTACGATCCATTCCAAAAAATTAAATTCAATTGGAATGTTACATAAAAAATCGATAGTCCCTTTATAAATCATTATGTTAAAATTTTAGTTTTTCCTACTCTTTTGGCTTTTCGGTACCGCCTAATCTATATTGTTTTAAACACTTATTTGTTTGTAAAGCAAAGCTTACACTCCGTTTCATACAAATACGTTTCTAGTTTTCTATCATAAATTATTGGAGCCTTTAATTCATTTCGCATGAAAGCAATGTAATAATTAACACTCCGTTCAGAAATTTCTAATTTTTTTGCTAATTGTTTAAGATTTCCTGTCTGTTTTGTTTGTATCAATTCGTGTAATCGTATAAAAATGCGTATATCCATATTTACTATGCAATTATAAAACCATTCATCGCAACCTCCTTGCGCTCAGTGTTTTTTCTTTAAAAAAGAATACATTTTTGTAACGATTAGCTAAGTAAATCTTCCCGAAATTCTTTTTGAAAATTTATATTTGCATCCATTTTAAGCTTTAATCAATATTTTTTGAAGAATCCACTTCACATATCAACAATAACGCTACAACAATTTTGCAAGGGTGATAATCTTGCTTTAGGGCATTTATATCATACTTTTTTACCTAAATTGTATTTGATCGCTTATCGGTATGTGCAATCACAACAAGAAGCGGAAGATGTGGTTGCTGATTGTTTTGAGAAGTTGTTTAAAATGCCAATTGAAAAAAGAAAACAAAAATTCATTGAGGAGGAAATTGACATAAAAGCATTACTCATTATAATGGTAAAAAATAGATGCTTAGATGTCATTAAAACTAAAAATAATCGAAACAGAATTGCGCAGGGAATTAAAAAACTTCTCCCAGTAACGAGTTTTAATTCCGTTTCTGAAACCATAACAGAAGAAAATTTCAAACTCTTATTAGATTGTTTACCCCAAAAAGAAAAGACCATCTTATCAATGAAAATTCAAGGGTTTTCAAATGAAGAAATAGCAGAACAATTACAACTATCCGAAAAAACAATTTCAAATATACTTTCAATGGCAAGAAAAAAAGTAAAGGAATTATGGGGGTTGTTTATGGAATAAGTACTCAAAATAGTGTACTTTTGGGAATAAAATATATTTGAATCGTTTTAACTAAATAATGAATAATCATAACCAAAATATAGATTTAGCACTCTTGTTACAATCATTAGAAGATGATTTTGACAAAAAGGAGCGTCTGCGTATTTTGGAACAATTAAAAAATAGTGCACCCACAGATGAAGCCCTACTAGGGGCAAAAATGCTTTTAGAAGAAAACAATTGGGACTACACAGTCCTCAAAAAAGTTTTTTCTAAAACAGAAAATAGAATTGAAGCAATTGCTATTAGAACAAAACAAACAAATAAAAGAACAACAATATACTCAAAATACGCAGCTGTAGTTATCCCTTTTGTTGCTATAGCTGGATATTTTTTATTGAACACTTCAAAATCAATTGATAATTATTTTGTTAAAGAATCAGGACTTCCTAATTTAATGAGTACTACTGAAAATGATTGGAATAAATTAATGCAATTTTATAAGTCAAACGAATTAGAAAAAGCATATACATTTTCAGAAGAAATTAGTAAGGTAAAAACAAACAATGATACTATTATTTATTATCAAGCAGTAATAGCTTATGACTTGCATAATTTTGAAGTTGCTACCAAAAATTTTAAAAAAATTGAAGCGAACAAACAAAGTATTTTTAATTCCGATGCAGAATTCCGTTTAGGATTTTCATTATTAAAACAGGGAAATAAAAAAGAGGCTATGCAACAATTTGAAAAAGTAGCAAATTCAGAAAGTCCTTTTAATTCAGATGCAGCCACAATATTTAATGAAGTTTTTAATTAAGCTGCCTTTTTTTATAATACCAAATTGCTCCAGAAATAGGAAAAATTAATAAGAGCCACCAGAAATAACTTTGAGTAGGTTTTGGTTTTATGTTTTCATTGTTTCCAATAATATTTAATCCTGCCCAATAAAACGGATTTGCATTTCGAGGGTTTGCAGTGTTTAAAAACTCAAGTTTAGCTTTTTGTAACGCCTCTGATTTAGAATAACCATCTTGTAGATATTTTAAAAAGGTTTCAGTAATTTTAATTGTACTTTCTTCGTCAATTTTCCAAGAAGCTAATAACATACTTTTTACTCCAATACTTGAAAAAGCTCTAGCTAAATTGATATTGCCTTCTCCATTATCTTTTCCGCCTAAACCAGTTTCACAAGCGCCTAAAAGAATAAAGTCACAATTGGATTTAAGATTGTAAATTTCACTAAGGCTTAAAAAACCATCTGAAAAATAAATTCCTTTATTATTGTTTTCAAAATCATTAAATGATTGTCCGTGAGAAAAAACAGAAATAATTTTATTTTCTTGTAATGCGTTTTTAAATGCTTTTAGATTTGCTTTTTTATTATCAAAAAATGATGCATTAAATTTGTTTGCTATTGATTTTCCCTTGTCTTTTGATAATTGTAGTTGGTTTAATTTTTGTTCTTCAAAAGAAGGCGAAAAAACAGTCATTTTTTCAAATGATTTTCCTTGTTTAGTATTGTTTAGTTTTGTGATAGAAGACGACAAAGAATAACTAAAGTTGTATTTATGTATAAGATATGGTAGTTTTCTAAAATCATTAATCTTTGAATCAGCATTTAATAACATTTCAAAAGGCAAATTACTTAACTCAGCATTTGGAATTATTTCAATATGTTCGATTCCCTTAGGAAGAAGTTTTTCAATTTTATAAAA
>CAZCIV010000114.1:0-7630 GCA_964498595.1 uncultured Flavobacterium sp. | reverse complement strand
TATGGACAAGAGGCAACCCAAATGTTTTCACAACGGAATAATCCTTATTGTGATTTGCTTTCAAGTTTTACGAATGTACACGTTTTTCTTAAAAAATTTATGCGACACCTGTTTTTTTTTAATTATTTTCAGAACGTAAATAGATTACGACCTCACAAGCTATCTTGGCGATCTAAAAACCTAATAAATGGCAAAACATATTCTTGGATTGGATTTGGGGACTAACTCAATTGGGTGGGCTCTAATAACTCAGGACTCTGAAAATAAAAGTGGAGAAATTCTTGGTTTGGGAAGTAGAATCATACCCATGACCCAGGATATCAAAGATGAATTTGGAAAAGGAAACTCTATTTCACAAACGGCAGACAGAACAAGTTTTCGTGGAATTAGAAGGTTACGAGAACGATCTTTACTGAGAAGAGAACGTTTACATCGCGTTTTAAATGTTTTGAATTTTCTTCCTAAACATTTTTCAAATCAAATTGATTTCGAATCAAGATTAGGAAAATTCAAAGAGGACAATGAACCTAAAATCGCTTACGATGGTAAAACTTTTTTATTTCAAGAATCCTTCCGTGAGATGATAAATGATTTTGAGCATATTCATCCAGAACTTGTCAAAAACAATAAACTAATCCCATATGATTGGACAATTTATTACCTGAGAAAAAAGGCTATTTCCCAGAAAATTAAAAAGGAAGAACTCGCTTGGATTATATTAAATTTTAATCAAAAACGTGGTTATTACCAACTACGAGGAGAGGAAGAAGAAGAAAACCCAAACAAATTAGTTGAATTCTATGCATTAAAAGTTATAGATGTTGTAGCTGACAAAGAAACGAATAAGAAAGGTGAAATTTGGTATTCGGTGCATTTAGAAAATGGATGGATTTACAGAAGGTCTAGTAAAAATTCTTTAGCAGATTGGATCGGAAAAATACGTGAGTTTATTGTTACAACCGACATCAATGATGACGGATCCATTAAATTGGATAAAGATGGAGTCGAAAAAAGAAGTTTTAGAGCACCCAGCGAAACGGATTGGACACTCATTAAGAAGAAAACTGAACAAACAATCGAGTTAACAGGTAAAACTGTTGGAACCTATATCTACGATGAACTGCTAAAATCACCCAATCAAAAAATTAAAGGTAAATTAGTTCGAACCATAGAGCGAAAATTTTATAAAGAAGAACTTCGACAAATATTAACCAAGCAAATCGAATTACAACCAGAATTGTTTACCCAAGACTTGTATTTGAAATGTGTTAAAGAGTTATATAAAGTTAACGAAACTCATCAACTACAATTGAGTAAAAAGAATTTTGTTCATTTATTCTTGAATGATATTATATTCTATCAAAGACCGCTAAAAAGTAAAAAATCTGAAATTGGCAACTGCTCACTAGAGTTCCGAAAGTACAAAACACGAGATGAAAATGGAAATGAATTCTACAAAAAAGAGTATTTAAAAGCTACTCCAAAATCGCATCCTCTTTATCAAGAATTTCGATTATGGCAGTGGATTGCAAATTTAAAAATCTACTCTAACGAGAATAATATAGATGAAACTTCTAAGTTTTTATTCGATAAAAATAGCATTACAGACCTTTTTGATTTTCTAAATGAAAGAAAAGAAATTAAACAAGAAAGTTTGATCAAATTCTTGTTAGAAAAAACGGGGCTTAAGGGGAAAGTTTTAAATAACGAAGTTTCAAAATATCGATGGAATTACGTTGAAGACAAAATTTATCCTTGTAATGAAACCAGAACAAACCTTATTACTAGACTTAACAAAGTTGAAAATTTTCAAAGTGATTTTCTTTCTCCTGAATTAGAACAGCGGTTATGGCATATCATATATTCTGTTACTGATAAAATTGAATTCGAAAAAGCACTTAAAACTTTTGCAATTAATAACAATCTTGACGAATTAAGTTTTGTTGATGCTTTTAAAAAAATCAAACCATTCGACAGTCAATTCGGGGCTTTTTCATTAAAAGCAATTAAAAAATTACTCCCTTTAATGCGCGTTGGAAGACATTGGAGTTTTGAAAAAATTGACTCAAATTCCAAGATTAGAATTGAAAAGCTACTAACTGGAGAATATGATGAAGAAATCAAGAATCGCGTTCGAGAAAAGACTATACATTTAGCATGTGACAATGATTTTCAGGGTTTACCCGTATGGTTAGCGCAGTACATTGTTTATGACAGACATTCTGAAGCAGAAATTACAGGAAAATGGAATTCAATTGCAGATCTTGAAGCTTATATCAACGAATTTAAACAACACTCTTTAAGAAATCCAATTGTTGAACAGGTAGTTTTAGAAACACTTCGTGTTGTTAAGGATATTTGGATGCAATATGGAAAATCAGCTGAAAACTTCTTCTCTGAGATACATATTGAGCTAGGACGAGAAATGAAACATACAGCCGATGAGCGTAAAAGAATAACGAATACTGTCTCAGAAAACGAAAACACCAACTTAAGAATAAGAGCGTTTTTGGCTGAATTAATGAATGACCAATCCGTTGAAAATGTTCGTCCACATTCACCAATGCAAGCGGAAGCTTTGAAAATTTATGAAGATGGTGTGCTCAAGTCTGGAATTGAAATACCTGATGACATTCAAAAAATCAGCAAAGCGGCACAGCCTACAAAAGCTGAATTCCAACGATATAAACTGTGGTTAGACCAAAAATATAAGTCGCCATACACAGGACAGATAATTCCGCTACATAAATTGTTTACTTCGGAATATCAGATTGAACACATCATCCCACAATCCCGTTTTTTTGATGATAGTTTTTCCAATAAAGTGATTTGTGAAGCTGTTGTCAATCAATTAAAGGACAAACAACTTGGATTAGAATTCATTAAAAATAATGCAGGACGAATTGTAGACCTAGGTTTCGGTAAATCTGTACAACTGCATACAGAAGAAACTTACGTTGATTTTGTGAAGGAAAATTACAAGAATAATCGATCGAAATTGTCCAAATTGCTCTTGGAAGAAATTCCAGAAAAAATGATTGAACGACAGTTAAATGACACTCGTTACATCAGTAAATTTATTTCCCAACTCCTTTCAAATATCGTCCGGTCTGAAACGAATGATGAAGGAGTAAATTCAAAAAACATTCTTCCTGGAAATGGAAAAATAACTTCTCAGTTAAAACAGGATTGGGGATTGAATGATGTTTGGAATGAACTAATTCTACCTCGTTTTGAACGATTAAATGCATTAACCAACTCTGATGCCTTTACTTCAAAAAACACCAATGGTAAATTAATTCCAACGGTTCCATTAGAGCTTTCCAAAGGGTTTCAGAAAAAGCGTATTGATCATCGTCATCACGCAATGGATGCGTTGGTGATAGCTTGTGCAACAAGGGATCATATTAATTTATTGAATAATCAATCTGCGAAATCGGAAATAACTCGATATGATTTACAAAGAAAGCTTCGTAAAACAACAAAATGGACGGATAAGGAAGGTAAAGAAAGAGATAAGTTTTCCGAGTTTTATAAACCTTGGGACACCTTTACTCAAGATGCCAAAGCCAAATTAGAAACAACGGTTGTTAGTTTTAAACAGAATTTACGAGTGATAAATAAAGCAACGAATTATTATGAAAAGTTGGTAGATGGAAAAAAAGTGAAAGTGAAACAAGATGGTGTAAATTGGGCTATTCGTAAATCACTTCACAAAGACACAGTATCTGGAAAAGTTGAATTACCAAGGATTAAAGTGCCAAAAGATAAAATTTTAACTGCAACAAGAAAATCATTGGACACTACTTTTAACCTTAAAACAATTGAATCTATTACAGATACTGGAATTCAAAAAATTCTCCGCAATTATTTAATGGCAATGAATAATGATTCCGAAAGAGCATTTTCTCCAGAAGGCATTGAAGAATTGAATAAAAACATTGCTCTTTTTAATGACGGTAAATCGCACCAACCTATCAAAAAAGTGAGAATATTTGAGTTAGGAAGCAAATTTGCATTAGGACAAACGGGTAACAAAAAAGATAAATATGTTGAAGCCGCAAAAGGAACAAACCTGTTTTTTGCAATTTACATAGACGAAAATGGAAAACGAAATTATGCAACAATACCATTAAATGTCGTTATTGAGCGCCAAAAACAAGGGCTAGGCCCTGTCCCTGAAAAAAACGAAAAAGGACATCAACTTTTATTCACTCTTTCACCAAATGATTTGGTTTATGTGCCAAGTGAGGAGGAAAAGGGCATAACTGTCGACCTTATGAATTTATCAAAAGAACATGTAAATAGAATCTTTAAAATTGTGAGCTTTACTGGGAATAGATTATCTGCTATTCCTGTTAATGTTTCGACTGTAATTGTCAATAAAGTAGAGTTTACACAATTAAATAAAATTGAATTTACAGTTGAAAAGGAAACAATTAAAAAAATAAAAGTTGATCGCTTAGGTAATTTTCAGAATTAAATCCGAATGTAACCTTCTCAAAATAAACCAGTAAAAGGAGCATGTTAACCGCATAGCTCCTTTTTTATGGTCAAACGCACTATCCACTTCAGCAATCCTGCGCATCTGTACACGCGCAATGAACAACTAGTCGTTGAGTTAAAAGACGAACAACGTACCACCAAAACACTTCCTGTAGAAGATTTGGGGATGATCATTTTGGAACATCCACAAATTACGCTTACAGCCAATTTATTGGAGAAACTGATGCAACAACAAGTGGGTGTCGTTACCTGCGATGGGAAATACATGCCTTCTGGTTTGTTTCTTCCGTTGGAAGGACATTCGGAACAAACCGTGCGGATGCGCACCCAATTGGAAGCAAGTGTTCCACTGAAAAAACAATTGTGGCAACAAACCGTTCGCATGAAAATTTTCAATCAAGCACAAGTGTTGCGCAAATTGGGCTTGTCGGACACACGACTTTTAAAGCTTCAAAACGATGTGCTAAGTGGCGATTCTACCAATTTGGAGGCGCAAGCTGCCAGTTACTATTGGGGTCAGTTATACGGCTCGCAATTTACCAGAACAAGAGGGAAAGACACCCCCAATGCACAATTGAATTACGGCTATGCCATTTTACGATCTGTAACCGCTCGGGCTTTGACTGCATCCGGCATGTTTCCATCCATTGGAATTCATCACAAAAACAAGTACAATGCTTTTTGCTTGGCAGATGATATCATGGAGCCTTACCGCCCATTTGTAGATTGGATCGTATTGCATTTGCCCGAATTACACGAAAACGAAGAAGGTTTGACGAAACAGCAAAAAATTGAATTGTTGAAATTACCTCAATTGGATGTGCGCATTGGTGAACTTTCCAGGCCCTTATTTCATGCCGTTAGTATGACTACAGCCAGCCTGTATAAGTGTTTTGATGGATCACAGCGCAAAATTGCATATCCCGAATTGGATTGAAAATGAATGCATCACGCTTTAACGCCTATCGGAATATGTGGGTCATGGTTTTGTTTGATTTGCCAACGGAAACGAAAAAAGAGCGCAAAGATGCTTCTAAGTTTCGCAAACGCTTGATCGATGATGGATTCATCATGTTTCAGTTCTCGATTTACATGCGTTTTTGTCAGAGTGCCGAAAACGCCGAAGTTCATACCAACCGCGTAAAAAAGAATCTTCCGGAAAAAGGCAAAGTGGGAATATTTGCGATTACAGACAAGCAATTCGGGAAAATGGAAATATTTCACGGGATTAAAAAGGCTCCTGAACGCGAAGTTCCGCAACAATTGGAATTATTTTAATGCTTGTCAAATAAAAAAACAAAGGGTTCTAAAGCCGAATTTTTATTTCTAAAAATCGCCTGGAACCCCTGTTAAATCTCGCGTTCCACGGATTCGTTGTAATTCATCCGTGAATTTAAAGAATCCGTCAGCTGACGGACAAATCACAAGCTAAACTATGAACTCAAAAAAGAAATCGTTTGAACAATGAAAAACAAAGGGTTCCATAGCTTGATTTTTTATTTCTAAAAAACGGCTAGAACCCTTGTTAAATCTAATGTTCCACGGATTCAGGTTGTAATTCATCCGTGAATTTAAAGAACTTGAAAGCAAATCACAACTGGTGCCATGCTAATGCTGCCAACTGAACAGTTGTAATTCATCCGTGAATTTAAAGAACTTGAAAGCAAATCACAACGAAAGCGGAACAACGAATAAAATTTGGGAAGTTGTAATTCATCCGTGAATTTAAAGAACTTGAAAGCAAATCACAACCAACTGATGCGAATGGCTCAGGAACTGCAAGTTGTAATTCATCCGTGAATTTAAAGAACTTGAAAGCAAATCACAACGTAGATGGTCACATTAAGAAGTTGTTAGCTGTTGTAATTCATCCGTGAATTTAAAGAACTTGAAAGCAAATCACAACCAACGAAGCTAACCATGTCGATTACGGTATGTTGTAATTCATCCGTGAATTTAAAGAACTTGAAAGCAAATCACAACGGTGTACTGAATAACGATTTAAACGCGGATGTTGTAATTCATCCGTGAATTTAAAGAACTTGAAAGCAAATCACAACAAAGGGGCGCAAGCAAAAAATCTGTAGACGTTGTAATTCATCCGTGAATTTAAAGAACTTGAAAGCAAATCACAACTGACGCGCGTATGCAGAATTTGCACGCTCGGTTGTAATTCATCCGTGAATTTAAAGAACTTGAAAGCAAATCACAACGCATGTATGTACCCGTCAGGTCTACGTTAAGTTGTAATTCATCCGTGAATTTAAAGAACTTGAAAGCAAATCACAACACGTCGTTAATGATTGCTTGGTCTGCGATGTTGTAATTCATCCGTGAATTTAAAGAACTTGAAAGCAAATCACAACCGTATCAACCATTGTTTCTTTAATTCGAGTGTTGTAATTCATCCGTGAATTTAAAGAACTTGAAAGCAAATCACAACCGCCAAAGTACCAGCCGCGAAAGTCGTAGGTTGTAATTCATCCGTGAATTTAAAGAACTTGAAAGCAAATCACAACAACATTGATGATCTCTTTCATTAGCATGCCGTTGTAATTCATCCGTGAATTTAAAGAACTTGAAAGCAAATCACAACGGTAAACATGCAAATATTAGTGCTTCACAAGTTGTAATTCATCCGTGAATTTAAAGAACTTGAAAGCAAATCACAACTACAACACCCGACTAACTTGTACACGGTTAGTTGTAATTCATCCGTGAATTTAAAGAACTTGAAAGCAAATCACAACCATTTTATCGAACGCGTTGATCTTTCCGTTGTTGTAATTCATCCGTGAATTTAAAGAACTTGAAAGCAAATCACAACAGTTCTTCGATCCTTGCGTTCGTTTTCTGAGTTGTAATTCATCCGTGAATTTAAAGAATCCGTCGGCTGACGGACAAATCACAACGGCTCGCAATGGTGGAACACACCAAAGCACGTTATAATTCATCCGTGAATTTAAAGAATCCGTCGGCTGACGGACAAATCACAACCCTAAGAGGACAAATCGACGAATTCACAAGTTGTAATTCATCCGTGAGTCTATGCCAGTCTGCGGAGGGACCAATCACATCGTCATTAACAGCAAATTGAAAAAAAATATCGTCGAGGCATTGCTTG
>CAZCIV010000113.1:0-7692 GCA_964498595.1 uncultured Flavobacterium sp. | reverse complement strand
ATATTTCACTGCACACTTTTTCATTAATTCCAGATTCTGAGAGTTTGAAATTATACACTTTTCTTCAAATTAAAGAAGATTCGCATAGTTTGTTCGGATTTGTTGAGAAACAGGAAAGAGAGCTTTTTAAACTACTACTTTCAGTTTCAGGCGTTGGAGCTAGTACCGCTAGAACGATGTTGTCATCTTTAGCACCAGCCCAAATAATTCAAGCTATTGCAGCTAATGATGTAGTAACAATTCAATCAATGAAAGGAATAGGAACCAAAACAGCCCAAAGAATTATTTTGGATTTGAAAGAAAAAGTGTTAAAATTGTACAATTTAGAAGAAGTTTCTATTATTGAAAACAATACAAACAAAGATGAAGCGTTATCTGCTTTAGAAGTTTTAGGTTTTGCTAAAAAAGCTGCCGAAAAAGTGATTGATAAAATCATTAGAGAAGACCCTAATGCCTCTGTAGAAAACTTAATAAAACAAGCATTAAAAAATTTATAAATCTTGAAAAACATTACAATAAAGGCGATAAATAAATTACAAAACTGTCTTGCATTATTCTTTTTTCTATTTTCTTTCTCATTACTAGCACAGGTAGATGAAGAAGATCGTGATAGCATTAAAACAGGAGTTGATTTGGGTAAACTTAAAATGCCTAATCCCGTTAGTGTTTTAGATCGTTATGTTTACGATGCTGCTTCAGATCGTTATATTTATACGAGTTCTGTAGATGGCTTTAATATTAACTATCCTTTGATTTTAACTCCAAAGCAATATCAAGAATTGGTATTGAGAGAGCAAATGCGAAAGTATTATCAAGATAAATCGGCTGCGTTAGACGGAAAAAAAGCAGGTTCTGAAGCAGTTAAAAGAGATTTGTTGCCTAAGTATTATGTGAATTCTAAGTTTTTTGAAACCATTTTTGGAAGTAATACCATCGATGTAAAACCCACAGGATCTGTAGAAATTGATTTAGGGGTTCGATTTACCAAGCAAGATAATCCATCTTTTTCTCCTAGAAATAGACAAACTACAAGTTTTGATTTTGATCAGAAAATTAGTGTGGGACTTCAAGGAAAAGTTGGAACGCGTTTAAATGTAAACGTAAACTACGACACACAATCTACTTTTGCTTTCCAAAATTTAATTAAGTTAGAATATACGCCTACCGAAGATGATATTCTTCAAAAAATTGAAGTAGGTAACGTAAGTTTTCCACTTTCAAATTCTTTAGTTCGTGGTGCACAAAGTTTATTTGGGGTAAAAACACAATTGAAATTTGGAAAAACAACTTTTACTGGAGTTTTCTCTGAACAAAAATCCCAAACACGTTCCGTTACGGCTCAAGGAGGAGGAACACTTCAAGATTTTGAGATATTCGCCTTAGATTATGATGCTGATCGCCATTATTTCTTATCACAGTACTTCCGAAACAATTATGATAGAGCATTAGAAACGTTTCCATATATAAATTCTCGAGTTCAAATCAACAGAATTGAGGTATGGATTACAAATAAACAAAACCGCGTAAGCACAACAGATAACAATTTAAGAAACATTGTAGCAATTCAAGATCTTGGAGAGGCACCTTTATCAGAGGTTCTTCCTCAAGAAACAGTTCATATCAACTTGACATCAAACCCTACGTTCTTTAACGTTCCTGTCAATTCTCCAACTAATAACGCAAATAATAAGTATGATCCTAATGCAATTGGAAGTAATTTTTTAAATAATTCCATCAGAGATGTGTCTTTAGCAGGCAATGGATTTGCTCCTAGCGTGGGCGCTTCTGAAGGAATTACTTTTGCAAAACTTGAAAATGCTAGAAAATTATCTCCTTCTGAATATACTTTTCATCCTCAATTAGGATATATATCGTTGAATCAAAAATTAACAAATGACGAGGTACTTGCTGTAGCCTTTCAATATACAATTGGTAGCGATGTTTACCAAGTAGGAGAATTTGGAACAGATGGAGTAGATGCCACTAATGTAACTTCAGGAGTTCCTAATTCACAGGCTTTGATCTTGAAATTATTAAAAAGTAATTTAACAGTGAATGCCTATCAATTGGGCGGGATAGATTACACTATGCCAACCTGGAACTTAATGATGAAAAATATTTATCAAATTCCGGGAGGTTTTCAATTGCAACAAGAAGATTTTAGAATGAATATTCTTTATACTGATCCATCCCCATTAAATTATATTACACAAGCAGGGGTAGATCCACTTCCTTCTGATGTTGAACAAACTCCGCTTTTACGTGTATTTAATTTGGATCAATTGAATTATACAAATGACCCACAAGCGGGTGGTGATGGTTTCTTCGATTTTTATCCAGGAATTACCGTTGATACACAACGAGGTAAAATTATTTTCCCAAAAGTAGAACCTTTTGGTCAACATTTGTTTCAAAAGTTAGACATTCCTACTCAAGCGGAAGATTATAACCAGCCTTTGACTTACAACAGTAATCAGGCTAAATATGTTTTCAGAAATTTATATCGCAATACACAAGCTGCAGCTTTACAAGAAAGTGCTAAAAATAAATTCCAATTAAAAGGACGTTTCAAATCTATGGGTGGAGATGGAATTCCCCTAGGAGCTTTCAATGTTCCTCAAGGTTCTGTTGTAGTGACAGCAGGAGGAAGAGTTTTAGTTGAAGGTGTTGACTATACTGTGAATTACCAAATGGGTAAAGTAAATATTTTAGACCCATCACTTCAAGCCTCTAATACACCAATTGAAGTCTCTGTTGAAAATAATTCAGTTTTTGGTCAGCAAACAAGAAGATTTTGGGGATTTAATGTAGAGCATAAATTCAACGATAAATTTTTGGTAGGTGCTACACTTCTTAACTTGTCGGAACGCCCTTTTACCACAAAATCGAATTACGGACAAGAATCGGTTAGTAATACAATTTTTGGTTTAAACACTAACTTTTCCACTGAAGTTCCTTTTCTTACTAGATTAGTAAATAAGTTGCCTAATATTGATACTGATGTGCCTTCAAATTTATCTTTTAGAGGTGAAATTGCTTATTTGAAGCCAGGAGCTTCAAGAGCTGATCAATTTAATGGAGAACCTACTACTTACATAGATGATTTCGAAGGATCACAAACGACAATTGATATGCGTTCTCCACAAGCTTGGACATTAGCGAGTGTTCCCCTTGAAGGCAATTTTGACGGAATACCAACAGCAGTTGAACCAGCAGTAGACGACTTAAGCATTGGTAATAAAAGAAGTAAATTAGCTTGGTATTCCATTGATCCTGTGTTTTATGTGCAAAGGCCAACAGGTGTAAATGATGATGATTTATCTCTTAACAAAACGCGTCGTATTTTTAGCAGAGAATTATATCCAGTAACTGATATTGCTCAAGGTCAGTCAACCGTAATTAATACTTTAGATTTAAGTTATTTCCCAAAAGATAGAGGTCCGTACAACTTTAATCCTAGTTTAAGTGTATCCAATCAGTTTTCTGATGCAGAAGCACCTGAAACATGGGGAGGAATTATGCGCGCTATCAATTCGACTAATTTTGAACAATCAAATGTTGAATATATTCAATTTTGGGTTATGGATCCCTATTTTGGAAATACTGGCGATCGCGTAGACCCAAGTAATAATGGTAAGTTAGTTTTTAACTTAGGTGAAATTTCTGAAGATATTCTGCGTGATGGTAGAAAGTTGTACGAAAATGGATTACCTGAAGTAGGCTCAAATCAAACAACAATCAATTCGGCATGGGGTCAAGTGCCATCTTCACAATCTTTGATTTATGCATTTGATACGAATGAAGCAAATAGAGCTGTTCAAGATGCAGGATTTGATGGTTTAACGGATGCTCAAGAAGCGGTTAAGTTTCCAAATTTTTCAAGCTTCCCTGATCCTGCTGGGGATAATTATAGATTTTATTTAGATGCTGATGGCGATGTTATCAATCGTTATAGAGATTATAACGGCTTTGAAGGAAACTCTCCAGTAAATGTTACCAATAATAATAGAGGAAACACAACTTTTCCAGATGTAGAGGATGTGAATCGTGACAATACCATGAATACGATTAATGCCTATTTTAAGTTTGAAGTGCCAATTCAGTATTATGGTGAAAATATTGCAGATGTCCCTGTAGGACAAAATTATATTGCAGATGTTAGACAAACTCAAAATATTGAATTGCCAAACGGTGAATCGGGTAGAGCTCGTTGGATCTTATACAAAATTCCAATTTTAGAATTCACTAATGACAACAAAGTGGGACCAATTAGCGATTTTCGTTCGATTCGTTTCATGAGAATGTACATGACAGGATTTAGAGATCAGGTTACATTGCGTTTTGGTGCACTTGATTTAGTACGTGGCGAATGGCGAAGATTTACAGGAAATTTCGATACTTTAGATCCAGATCCTGAAGATGAAAATACAGGTTTTGATGTAGTATCGTTAAACATTCAAGAAAACGGTCAGCGTTCACCAATCCGATATGTAACACCTCCTGGAGTTGTTCGTGAGCAATTGTACAATAACAATACCGTAATTAATCAAAACGAGCAATCACTTTCTTTACGTGTCTATGATAAATTAGGCGGTACAGTAAATGGTTTAGAGCCAAACGATTCAAGAGCCGTGTTTAAAAATGTTAGTGTAGATATGCGTCAATTTAAGAAATTACGTATGTTTTTACATGCTGAAGCCGTTAGAGAAAATGATTTGCAAGATGACGAATTGGTTGCTTTTATTCGTTTTGGAAATGACTTTACAGATAATTTCTATCAAGTCGAAATTCCGCTAAAAGTTTCTCCTTTTGGATCTTCAACACCAGAAGCTGTTTGGCCAGCCGAGAATGAAATTGAATTACCATTAAGTTTGCTAACCGCTTTAAAATCTAAAAAAATATCGAATGCTTTGGCTGCTCCTGATCTTGATGGAATTAATTTCTTAAACGAACAAGATTTAGGTTCTTCAAATGACAGATTAACATTAGGGATAAAAGGAAATCCAAACTTTGGGTTGGTTAGAACTCTTATGATTGGTTTAAAAAATAGAACAGGAGAAATTCAACGAGGTGAAGTTTGGTTTAACGAACTTCGTATGTCTGATATGGATAATGAGGGAGGATATGCTGCTATTGCCAATTTAGATACCAACTTGGCTGATTTTGCTAATATCTCGGCAACAACTCGAATGAGTACCATTGGTTTTGGATCTCTAGAACAAGGGCCAAACGAAAGAAGTAGAGAAGATGTTTTTCAATATGATATTGTTTCTAATGTTAATTTAGGGAAGTTACTACCAAAGACTTGGAAAGTAAATCTGCCTTTAAATTATGCTGTGGGTGAAGAAACGATAACTCCAAAATTTGATCCTTTTTACCAAGATATCGAGCTGAACCAGTTATTAAATCTTACTTCAGATCCAACTCAAAGAGCTAACATTGAGCAAAGAGCGATTGACTATACAAAACGTACTAGTTTCAATTTGATAGGAGTTAAAAAGGAAAAAAATCCAGAAAAAAAATCCAGAATTTACGATGTTGAAAATTTAACGTTGTCATATTCCTTAAATGAAACAGAACATCACGATTATGAGATTGAAAATTTAACAGATAAACAAAATAGAACTTCAGTAGATTACGCTTATGCTTTCAAATCTAAGCCTATAGAGCCATTTAAAGATTCTAAATTTTTCAAGAAAAGTGGGTACTATAAAATGTTAAGTGATTTTAATTTTAATTATTTACCCTCAAATATTTCCTTTAGTTCTAATATTATTCGTCAGTTTAATAAACAACGTTTTAGATTAGTTGACGTTCAAGGTATTGGTTTGGGCGATTTATACCGAAGAAATTACTTCTTCAATTACACATATGGTTTCAATTACAATATAACAAAATCATTAAGGATGAATTATACGGCATCCTCAAATAATATTGTTCGAAATTATTTAGATGAAAACAATCTACCTATTGATGGTTTAGATATTTGGGATGATTATTGGAACATTGGAGAATCTAATCAGCACAACCAACAATTGGTAGTGAATTATGATTTACCTATCAACAAAATCCCAATTTTTAGCTTTGTCAAGTCGACATATACTTACACAGGAGATTATAACTGGCAACGTGCTTCAGATGCATTTTCTACCATTACAGGTCAAGATGGGAATATATACGCGCTGGGAAATACAATTCAAAATGCCAATTCGCACAAGCTAAATACTACTTTTAATATGGATGCATTTTATAAGTATGTTGGTTTAACTAAAACAAAAAGAATTAAAAATAGACCTACAACTCCAAGGGATAAGAATGCAGCTCCTAAGCCTGGTCAGCAAGTGACTGCTCCTAGAACTAATATTTCTAATGAAAGAAGTGTTTTTATGACAGGATTAATTGGAGTATTCACGAGTGTGAAAAACATTCAAGTAAATTACAATGAAAATAATGGAACGGTTCTTCCGGGTTATCTTCCAGGGTTAGGTTTCTTTGGTTCATCTAAACCTACATTAGGATTTGTTTTTGGTAGTCAATCGGATGTTCGTTATGAAGCAGCAAGAAATGGATGGTTAACATCATTTCCAGAGTTCAATCAAAACTTTACTCAGGTAAAAAACCAAAAGTTAAATTTAACTGCAAAAGTGGATTTATTTCCAGACTTAACAATCGATTTAGCTGCAGATAGAACTTATGCAAATAATTATTCTGAGCAATACGACATTACATCTGGTCAATATAATTCTCGCTCTCCTTATGATTTTGGGAATTTCAATATTTCTACTATTCTTATTAAAACAGCATTTACTCAAAGTGATGTTAATTTTTCAGAATCTTTTCAGCAATTCCGAGATAATAGGTTAATTGTAGCAAATCGATTGGCAGAACGATATTATAATGGTGGTGCATTTATTAGAGATGCAGAAGGCTATCCTGTAGGTTTTGGAAAAAATAGTCAGCAAGTATTGTTACCTGCTTTCATAGCAGCATATTCAGGTCAGGCAGCTCAAAGTGTTTCAACAGGTATTTTTAGAAATGTTCCATTGCCTAACTGGACTGTTAAATATACTGGCTTAATGCGATACAAATGGTTTAAAGATAATTTCAGAACTTTTTCTATTCAACACGGCTATAGAGCTAGTTATAATATTAATGCTTTTAGAACTAATTTGAATAATTCACCTTTTGATGCTAATGGTAATTTATTTGCTTCAAAAATCATTTCTAACGTTAACTTAACAGAGCAATTTAATCCATTAATCAAAGTAGATATGACTCTTAAAAATTCTTTCAAGTTATTAGCTGAAGTTAAAAAAGAAAGAACTTTGAATATGAGTTTTGATAATAATTTATTGACAGAAGTGAGCTCGTTTGAATACATTTTTGGACTTGGTTATAGAATTAAAGATGTTACTTTAAATTCAGCTTTAGCCGATAATGCAAGTGGGGTTATAAAAAGTGATATTAATATCAAAGCTGATTTTTCCCTACGTAAAAACAACACGATTGTTCGTTATTTAGATTACGACAATAATCAATTAGGTGGCGGGCAAGATTTGTGGTCTTTACGCCTTATGGCCGATTATTCATTTAGTAGAAATTTAACTGCTATTTTCTTTTACGATCATCAATTTTCTCAGGCTGTAATATCTACATCATTTCCTATTACGAATATACGTAGTGGTTTTACGC
>CAZCIV010000112.1:0-7706 GCA_964498595.1 uncultured Flavobacterium sp. | reverse complement strand
GCCTGATTTAGATAAACTACAATTGTTTTCAAATAACTTAAAAGATTTTCCATTAAATCGGAGTAACCCAATTTCAGATGTACACCAAATATAACCCTTGGAATCTTTATAAATGTCGTAAATATTTTCGGAAGGTAAACCCGATTGCGAATTGATATTTTCAAAGAAAACGCCCTGCGCATGTAAGGAAACGCAAAGAAAGAAGCCGATAATTTTGAAAAAGTGATTTTTCACAAATAAGGTTTTTGCAAATGTACTAGTTAAAGTTAGTTTTAAAAGTGTATTTCACAAACTCAAATATGGTTTTCACCTAATTTTCATCCCTTTTTTTGTCTGAAAACGATCACTTTTGCCTCGTTCACTGATAATTATAAAAATAAAAAGTATGAAGTTAAAAGTATTTTTAGCAGCTGTGTTGCTAACAAGTGGTTTACAATCTCAGGCTCAATTAGGAGATTTGGTAAAAAATAAATTAGCTAAGAAAAAAGAAAAAACAGAGAAAGCTGATAATTCAAAATCAGAAACGAAATCTAAAAAAAGTAAAAGTCCGTTAACGGTTCAAGTTCAAGAAGCGTTAGAGAATTTTAATTACGACGGAACTTTAACTGTAAAAAATGCAGATTGGACTAAGAATGAAGAAGTAAAAGATGCCAAAAAGATTTCAGGATATTATTATATGTATTCGCCAGTTTTTAATACGGTTGAAAAAGTATTTGTTCGTTGGAACGATTACACCTATAAAAGTGAATCGAAAACTTTTCCAGGGATGAACGTAGTAGCTTCTATTTGGACAAAAGAAAGTGCCGATAAATCCTATATGCGATACGATTTGTATCCTTATGAAAGTAATTTGTTAAGTGCTCACGGTTTGTTGTATCAAATTACACCGGGTAAAATTTTAAGTCCAGAGCAAGATATGTTTGTATTGAATTATCCAAGAAATATGCGCGATGATAAAGGTTGGATTAAAAATAATTATGACTTAAATACACAAGAACCTTTTCCTGATAGTAGAGTATCGAATAGTTATGATAT
Organism: uncultured Flavobacterium sp.; assembly: GCA_964498595.1. GTDB lineage: Bacteria > Bacteroidota > Bacteroidia > Flavobacteriales > Flavobacteriaceae > Flavobacterium. The sequence continues at coordinate 6,671 of CAZCIV010000112.1, read as the reverse complement.
ATCTAATGAAGTCAATGGTTTCTTAAAAGAGCCTAAAAAAACGTTATTGATATTAGTTAAAGATTTAAAACAATTAGAAGGTTTAACAGGTAAAAAGTTAATAGAAACAATTGAGAAAAAATACATTCCAAAAGAATATTTTTCAATGGCTGCTGCAGCAAGAGCTGGAAATCAAGCAAAACCAAAAGGTACAACTTCTGGTGAATTTTACACGACTAAAGAATGGTATAATACCGCAAAATCGGGCATGACTAACGATTTATCGGCTGGAAAAACAATTAAGTACGGGTATGCGCCAAACGCAGGTTGGATTACTACGTATCATCCATTATTTGGAGTGCCATTATATCAATCAGCTACGTATTGGTTTGTTGTAGAGCGTTCTCCAGAAGCTATGAAAAAGGATGTAAGAGGAAAGTATTATTTAATTGGCGCTAATTTAAGAAGAAAATATAACGGTTCAGGCTACGATAAGCCTTATTATAACGGTTATTCATTTGCTGACCAAGATTTAACCGATGCAGAATTTGCAGAGTTTAAAAAGATGGCGGTAAAGTAATCATAGAGTTGGTTGGTTTGTAAAAGCACCTAGAAGTAGGTGCTTTTTTGTTTTCACAAACTCAAACAAGGGTTTCACCATATTTTAAAAGAATTTCATTACACAAAACAAGACTTTTGCTTAAAAATAAATCCACTTATTATGAAGAAAATTTTACTTTTTTTAGTGTTAACTAGCTTGAATTTAGTGGCACAAACACCTATTTGGCATTATACATTTGATGGGATTCATACACCCGTTGATGGACAAGGTGCTACCGGACCAGCTTTATTAAGATTATCTGGAGGAATTCCTACTACTGCAAATTACGGTATGGATAGGTTTGGAAACGCTGGAAATAGTTTAATCTGTAACGATGCTAGTGCTGATATGGTTTATGAAACAAATTTACCAAATTTACCGCAAGGTACTGCTGTTAGGTCTTTTTCTTTTTGGGTACGATATAAGTCTTTTCAAGAACAACATGTTTTTAAATACGGAAGTAATAGTTTGTATAATATTTTTGGAGTAACTAAAGCTTATGGTTCAGAAGCTACAAATACCTTTACTACTACTGGTGATATGCAAATTGTATCTTATGATAATCCGAATTATCCAACGCGTTTTTCATATGATGCAGATGATAATGATGCTTGGTATCACTACGTTGTAATAGTTGACGCAAGTGCAATGTGTCACATTTATAGAAATGGTGTTTTATTAGCTTCAAACGGTATAGCGGCTAATTTAAATACAATTGGAACGGTTCTCCGATTTGGAGCTTATGATATGACAAGTATGAATACAGTAAGTACAAATTTTTTACTAGACGATTTTAAAGTTTATGATGTTGCACTTACTCAAACTCAAATCAGAGATATGTATGCTAATGAAACACCATACAATGGTACTGATTTAGTAGCATATTATGGTTTTGAAAACAATTTAGATTGTACTAATAATTCAACATATAATTTAACTGCTCAAAATTCTACAGTAAATGTTTATCAAGCGGGAATAATTGGTCAATCTAGAAAAATAGAGTTTAATCCTATTTATAATGATGTTATTGGAGCAAATATTAATAATAGTTCATTTACTATTATGGCTTGGGAAAGGTTAAATCAAGTAAATACAGCTACAGATTATGCAACAACATTTGAATATGGTGCTTCTGCTTATATAAGAAGAAGACAAGCTAACTTATATCTTGGATATGCTTCTTCATCTTCTCAATTTAATGAAAAATTTACTCATTTTGGTCCATTATTTACTTGGACTCATCATACACTAACAGTAAAGATGATTGGTGGCACATTTCATTTAGTTTACTATAGAAATGGTGAATTATTAAGTATTACAGATGCACCTGCAAATGCCGCAACAAGTGTTTATACGTTTGTAAATAAACTTGTTTTGGGTGGAGGTTCAGATGCTTCTGGTAATATAATGAGTAATAAAAGAATGAAAGACATAAACATTGATGAAGTATATGTTTATAACAGAGTTCTAAGTCAACCAGAGATTTTAGCCACTATGTATAGAACTACAGCCCCAACTTTTACGAGCTGTCCAACGGGTAGTGTTACTTTAACAACTCAAGCTGAAGTTGATGCACTTGCTTCTTGTACAACAATTAGTGGAGAATTAATAATAAATGGAAATGGTTCAGTACTTGATTTGTCACCCTTAAACAACATAACTACTATTACTGGTAATTTGGTGGTTGAAAATCTTGGGAATACAGGTAATCTTTCTATGTTAAATAGTATAACAAATATAGGTGGCGCTGTAGCTTTAAGAAACCTATCTGCGTCTTCGATTTCTGGTTTTAATAATATAAATACTTTACTTGGGTTGTCAACTTCTTTCTGTAATAATTTAGTTTCTTTTGATGCCTTTACAAATCTTAATCAGTTAACATCTGGAAACTGGAATTTAGAGTTCTTTTTTTGCCCACTTTTGAATAGTGTTTCTGGACTTTCAAGTCTTACTCAAGTTGCTAATATAAATATTGTTACTTGTCCATCGTTAACAAGTTTAAGCTTCTTAGATTCTTTAACAACTTACACTGGTTTAAACGTGAGAATTTCTTTAAATAATAATTTTAATTTAACCGATATTTCTGCTTTAAATGGTGTAACTGGTCAACCGATAACTGAGTTAGTAATAGTCGATAATTCTAATTTAGCTACTTGTGCTGAAAGTTGGGTTTGTGATTATTTAGTTACAACAACTCCAAATGCTACTATTTCAGGTAATGCAATAGGTTGTGAATCTGTAGTAGATGTAAATACAGCTTGTGCTGCACTTTCGTCGGAAAATTTTGATTTACAAAGTATAAATTTATATCCAAACCCAACTAATTCAATGTTTATCGTTGAAGTTCCAAATGTTACAGTAAAAGTAATCTCAGTTGTTGATGTTGTGGGGAAAGTAGTTGCAACTTCAAATGTAGCAACAGTAGATGTGTCTAATTTAGCTTCTGGAATTTATATAGTGAAAGTTGAAACCGTATCAGGTAAAACAGGTACTCAAAAATTAATCAAGAACTAAAGCTATTTCTTTTTAAACAAAAAAGGGATTCAATTTGAATCCCTTTTTTTATATAAGATCCTTTTTATAGGTTCTTCTTCTTTTGTTAATTTTTGAATTAAAATGCTTCCATAAATTATGTATAGCATGATTTTCTTCTAATTCGGGTGTTCTAATACAAGTTTCAATACCTTTAGCTTCGCAAACTTTATAGTATTCATCAAAAATAAGAGCTGTTACTCCTTTACTTTGGTAATCAGGATGAACTCCAATTAGATAAAAAACAATTTCTTTTGAATGTTTGCGCGCCTGCAATAAATGATAAAATCCAAAAGGAAAAAGTTTACCGTTTGCTTTTTTAAGAGCATTTGCAAATCCTGGCATTACAATAGCAAAAGCAATCATGGTGTCATTTTTATCAACAATGAATTTAATAAATTCGGGATTAATGAAACCAATATATTTCTTTTTAAAATAGGCTTTTTGAATGTCGTTTATAGGAACAAAAGATTGTAGTTTTGAATAGGTCTCATTAAACAAATCAAACATTTTGTCCACATAAGGCATAATGTCTTTTGTTTTTGTAAAGTTCAAACATCGTAACTCATAACGTTTTTTTATAAGTTGGCTTGCTTTTTGAAAAGGTTCTGGATGGATTCCTTTAAATGAAAAATCACTTTCAATATATTCTTTCTCTTTTATGTAGCCAAGTTGCTCTAAATGGGTAATATAATAAGGTTGACTGTACCAAGTTATCATATTGCCTAATTGGTCAAACCCTTCACTTAATATCCCAACTTTATCAAGATTTGAGAATCCCATTGGACCTTCAATATGATCCATATTGTGTTTACGACCTAATTCTTCTACTTTGTTTAATAGTGCTTTGGTAACTTCGATGTCATCGATAACATCAAACCAACCAAAACGTGTTTTTCTTTTGTGTAAGATATTAACTTCTTCCCAATTGATAATAGCAGCTACTTTACCAACAATTTTACCGTCTTTATATGCTAAATAAAAATGTGCTTCAGCTGTTTGAAGTGCAGGGTTTTTTGTTTTGTCAAAAGTTTCTAATTCTTCCGCTATAATTGGCGGAATCCAATAAGGATTAGTTTTATACAATTCGAAAGAAAACATAACGTAATCTTTCATCTCTTTTTTAGTTAAGGCTTCTTTAATTGTTATCATTTTATTCTACTGCATCTTTTCTTTTCTTAGCTTCTTTTTCAGCTTTCTTTTTTACTTTTTTGTCAGTTTTACTCTCTGTGCCTGGTTTAGCAATTTGAACTTCTTCATATTGATCAGCAAAGCGCCATGAAAAACCAATTCCTGCATTTAAAATACCTGGAGTATTTTTAATGTTTTTGCCTAATGAAGCATCAATTTGCATATGTTTATCAAACAAGAATGCTGCTCCAATTCTGAAAATACCATCACTGTAATAATCACCCATATAGCCTTGGTTTTCAATAAAACCTGACCATTTTGAGTTAAAACCTCTGGTTAGTGTTAAAATATAGTTGATAGAAGCAAAATCGGTTCCTATTTTATCATACGTTAAGTTGGTTACTAAAACCCATCTTCCGCCAAAATGATTCTGAGCAATTGCAGTTATTTTTGGACTAAAACTAGGCTCCTTAATAGCTGTAGGAGCATAATTAAAAGGATTATCTCCGACACTAAAGTTAGCCCCCGCATACATTGAAAAAGCAGGAATAAATTGTCTCCATTTGAATTTTTTATTGGCTTTCCAACTGTATAAATTAGGTTTTTCTTCATAATTTTTAAAAGGATCGTAAATCAAATATTTAGCTCCTAATGTTAATTGTTTGAATCCATTTCTCTTTTCTTCGAAATCACTTGCTGTAAGTTTGTCATTTTGATATTGAATTTCGCCAATAATTTCTAACTCTTCCTTCCAAACACCGTAACGAATAGCTAATTCACCCATAAAACCCTTAGCTTGATATCCCAATAAATTGTGATCTTCAGAAATATAGGTTACACCAGTTTCGGTTTGAATGATTGTTTTACCCACCGCAAAAGCCATCATCGATTTTCCAGGACGATTAGAATTGATTTCATCCGTAAATTGGCCAAATGAAATTTGTGAAGTAATCCCGAAGATTAAAATAAAAAGTGCTTGAATAGATTTCATAGAAAAAGATTTATCTCCAAAAATAGTTATTTTATAATAATTTTATGAAACAATATTGAAGTTTTCCCAACCAATATCTGTATTTTTGAATTTTAAATTTATAATTAATGGAAACGGCTTCATTTACAGGATTGATAAAAACTTTATTTTATATCATTCTGTTTTATTATCTGTTCAAATTTGCAGTTCGAATTTTTGCTCCAATTTTAATGCAAAAGGCTGTAAACAAGATGCAAGAAAAAATGCAAGAACAGTACAGACAACAACAAGAACAACAATATAAGACTTCTCAATCAACAACTTCAGCTCCTAAACCAAAAAAAGAAGTAGGAGAATATATTGATTACGAAGAAGTGAAATAATTATTAGTTCAAAAGATTACACAAAGGGATATTGTAACAATATCCTTTTTTTAGTTATTTTAGCACCTTATTTATAGCATTGATATGAAGAACATAAAAGCATTTTATCCCCATTTATTAGTTGTAGTCGGGTTTATACTAGTTTCATTATTCTACTTTTATCCTGTATTAAAAGGAGAAAAAATTTTCCAATCTGATATTGTTCAATATACCGGAATGGCTAAAGAACAAAATGACTTTAGAAATGAAACAGGTGAAGAACCATATTGGACGAATAGTGCTTTTGGAGGAATGCCAACCTATCAATTAGGAGCAAAATATCCAAATGATGTTATAGGTATGTTAGACGACGCATTACGATTTTTACCTCGTCCTGCCGATTATTTGTTTCTTTATTTTCTTGGATTTTATGTATTATTGATGGTATTGAAAGTTGATCCATTAAAAGCATTTTTTGGAGCTTTAGCCTTCGGATTATCTACATATTTGATTATTATTTTAGGAGTAGGTCACAATGCAAAAGCTCACGCCATCGCTTATATGCCAATGGTAGTTGCAGGAGTTTTATTGGTTTTCCAACGAAAATATATAATAGGAGGCTTACTAACTATGGTAGCAGCAGCATTAGAAATTAATGCAAATCACTTCCAAATGACGTATTATTTATTGCTTTTATTGGCAATAATTGCGGTTTATTATGTAGTAATTGCAGTTAAAAATAAAGAGTTCAAAGAATTAGGAAAAGTAATAGGAATATTTGTTATTGCTGGGATTTTAGCTATCGGAGCGAATGCAACCAACTTAATGGCAACATCAGAATATGCTAAATTTTCAACACGAAATAATAGTGAACTAACTTTTAATCCTGATGGTTCGCCAAAAACGGATAGCAATGCTATGTCTTATGAATACATCACGGAATATAGCTACGGAATTGCTGAAAGTTTAAATTTAATTGCACCTGGACTTTTCGGAGGTTCTAATAACGAAAATTTAGGTATTGAATCAGAAACCTATCAGAATTTTGTAGCACAAGGTTATCCAGCGGATCAAGTGCAGGGATTTGTAGAACATG
>CAZCIV010000111.1:0-7725 GCA_964498595.1 uncultured Flavobacterium sp. | reverse complement strand
ATGAAAATTGCGATAGTTTGTTATCCTACATTTGGAGGAAGTGGTGTTGTGGCAACCGAATTAGGTTTGGAATTAGCCAAAAGAGGTCATGAAATACACTTTATAACTTACAGTCAACCCGTGCGTTTGGCGTTGTTAAATCCGAATGTACATTATCATGAAGTTCACGTTCCAGAATATCCGTTGTTTCACTATCAACCTTATGAATTAGCACTTTCTAGTAAGTTGGTCGATATGGTGAAATTGTACAAAATTGATGTTTTACACGTGCACTATGCAATTCCACACGCTTATGCAGGTTACATGGCAAAACAAATGTTAGCAGATGAAGGCATTCATATTCCAATGGTGACTACACTTCATGGAACAGATATTACGTTGGTTGGAAATCACCCATTTTACAAACCAGCAGTAAGTTTCAGTATCAATAAATCAGATGTGGTAACGAGTGTTTCACAAAGTTTAAAAGACGATACGTATCGATTATTTGATATTACAAATGAAATTGAAGTTATTCCGAATTTTATCGAGTTAAACAAAGATAAATTAAAAGACAACATTCCTTGTCATCGTTCTTTAATGGCGCCTGATAATGAAAAAATTATTACACATATTTCCAATTTTAGAAAAGTAAAACGTATCGAAGATATAGTTAGAATCTTTTATGAAATTCAGAAAGAAGTTCCATCTAAATTAATGATGGTTGGAGAAGGTCCAGAAAAAGAAGGAGCAGAACAATTATGTGAACAATTAGGAATTCAAAGCAAAGTAATTTTCTTTGGGAATAGTAATGAAATTGATAAAATTTTATGTTTTTCTGATTTATTTTTATTACCATCAGAAACTGAAAGTTTTGGTTTGGCAGCACTAGAGGCTATGGCTTGTGGAGTGCCTGTGATTTCAAGTAATTCAGGAGGGCTTCCTGAAGTAAATAAAGATGACTTTTCTGGTTATTTGAGTGATGTTGGCGATGTTGCTAAAATGAGTCGTGATGCTATTTCTTTGTTAAAAGATGAGGATAAATTAGCGCAATTTAAAGTGAATGCTTTAGAAACAGCTAAACTTTTTGATATTCAGAATATTATGCCTTTATATGAGCAAGTTTATTTTAAAGCTTTAAATTCAAAATAATGATCAAATTTTTACCTATTTTATTATTAATGATGTCATGCAATAGTACAAAAGTTATTTCGGATAATTCGTTCACTATTATTCATAAAAGTAATATCGGAGGCTCAGAAAAACCTGGACATCTTTTAATTCAAGATAATGAGACTTATATAAAGTTTATAGAATCTTTAAAACTCGATGAATCTGAATATGCAAATTTTTTAGAGGTAGATTTTAAAACAAAAAATATTTTGGTATTATTTCAGGGGCAAAAAAACTCTGGAGGTTATGCTATTAATGTAGAGTCGGTTAGAAATGAAGATAAAACTATTTTTATAAAGAAAAACGAAATAGTTCCCAAAAAAGGCGAAATAGTTACTACTGTAATTACTTCGCCTTTTTGTATCGTTTTGATTCCTAAAGGAAATAAATTAATAATCGAATAATAAATTAATTAAACGGGTCTGACCATTTGGGGTTTGTATATACGTCAGTTCCAGATAATGTTCTTAAGAAAGCAATTACTGCATTAACTTCAGTAGTCGTAAGATTTAATTGCTGTCCTAATCCACCAGGTCTTAACCTCGGATCTAAATTTGTATTTCCTGGAGCAATATTAATAGTTCCATAATGTCCAATAGCTGCTTGCAATGAAGTTATTACACCCGTGTGCATCATTGGACCGTTTGTAGTGCCGTCTGTTTTAACTAAATTACGAAGTGTTGGTGCTTTTGTGTTTCCAGTATCAATACCTGTTCCTGCGATAGTTCCAATTATACCATTATTTAAAGTATTTGGATCAATATCAAATTCAGGAGCTCTATGACATCCAGCACATCCTAATCCACCACTAGTTCTTACACCATTTGGATTAAATACGGGTATGGTTAAAAATAAATTTTTACCTTGATTTTCCTGAGCAGTAAAATTTGAAAAAGGTTGCCCATCATTTGTGGCTAAAGCCCTACCTGTATCATATTTAGAATCAAATGATTGAATACTTCTAATAAATTGTGTTAAAGCATTTTGAATTTTATTTTCTGTTATTTCTTCTGAACCATAAACAAATTTAAAAAGTTCTTTGTAATAGCCAATTCCACTTAATCTTGTAATTAAATCATCAAATGTCATATCACCATTTTCTCCACTAAAGCCCATTTCTCCATGATCTTTAATTGGCATAGTTGTTTGATTTTCAAGGTTAATGGCGCGTTCATTCCAAAAAAACTTAGTTTCAGTTGCAAATTTTACATTAATTAATCGCATTGAATGTCTTCCAGTAGTTCCATTCACACCAGTACTTGCAACATTAGTATCACTGAATGCAAATTCTTGTTTATGACAGCTAGCACATGAAATTGTCTTGTTTGAAGATAGGTTTTTATCGTAAAAAAGTACGCGACCTAAAGTAGCACCAGCATCGGTTATTGCATTTCCTTGTGAATTATCTTTAGTAATGTATGAAGGCACAGTTTGATTTGCATAGTTAGCTAAGTTGTTCAAATTAATTGTAGAACCAAATTCAGCTTCTACAAATGGATATTGCGGAATTTCTTCGTAATTATCTGAACTATTGCTACAAGAAGTCAATCCACATATCGCAAAGAGACTAAGAAAAATTTGGTTTCTCATAATAGTTTGTTTTAAGATTATTTTAGTAAGATAATGATTTATAAAAAAGGTTTAATTGAAGTTTGACTTTTTTTATACTTTAAAATATTGCTATATTTGAACTTTATTATATAACAAACTAATACGAATATTTACCATGAAATTATTAGAAGGAAAAGTTGCCATTATCACAGGTGCAAGCCGTGGAATTGGTAGTGGTATAGCAAAAGTTTTTGCAGAACAAGGTGCAAATGTTGCATTTACATACAGCACGTCTGTAGAATCAGCATTGGCTTTAGAAAATGAATTAAACGCTTTAGGAATTAAAGCAAAAGGATATAAATCAAACGCAGCAGATTTTAACGAAGCACAAAAATTAGTTGATGACGTGATTGCTGAATTTGGTACAATCGATGTTTTAATCAATAATGCGGGTATCACTAAAGATAATTTATTAATGAGAATGTCGGAAGAAGATTTTGATAAAGTTATCGAAATTAACTTGAAATCGGTTTTCAATATGACCAAAGCGGTGCAAAAAATTATGTTGAAAAACCGTAAAGGTTCTATCGTAAACATGAGTAGTGTAGTAGGAGTAAAAGGAAATGCGGGTCAAGCTAACTATGCTGCTTCTAAAGCAGGTATGAACGGATTTACAAAATCAATCGCTTTAGAATTAGGTTCAAGAAATATCCGTTGCAATGCAATTGCTCCAGGTTTTATTGAAACTGAAATGACAGCAAAATTAAACGAAGACGTAGTAAAAGGTTGGAGAGATGCAATTCCATTAAAACGTGGAGGTACTCCAGAAGATGTAGCAAACGTTTGCGTTTTCTTAGCTTCTGACATGAGTGCTTATGTTACAGGTCAGGTTCTTAATGTTGATGGTGGAATGTTAACTTAATAGAGTAATTAGTAATTACTTATAAAAATGACAACAAACACAATTTTACTTCTTATCTTATCAGTAATTATTGCTGCTGGATTGTCGTTTTACCAATATTTATATAAAGTCAAAAATCAATCAAAATTGTATTGGTTTTTGGCTTTTTTGCGTTTTATAAGTTTGTCTTCGATATTTTTATTACTAATTAATCCTATTGTTAGTCAAAAATTAATAGAAATTAAGAAAACTCCACTACCAATAATTGTAGATAATTCTAAATCTATTTCCGAATTAAATGCAATAAAAGAAGCATCAGAGTTATATCTAAAAATTGCAAAAAATAAAGCTATTACTGAAAAATATGATGTGCAATTATTTTCGTTCGATAACGAATTTAAATCACTTGAACAACTAGATTTTAAAGGTAATCAATCTCATATTGATGGTGTAGCTAAGAATTTAAAGCAATTGTATCGAAATACTAATTATCCTGTAGTTTTATTTACTGATGGAAATCAAACCATGGGTAATGATTATGTGTTTAGTTTTCAGGAAAATACAAGTGTTTTTCCAGTCGTTTTAGGCGATACTACTACTGTTTTTGATTTGAAGATTAACCAAATCAATGTTAACAAATACGCTTTTTTAAAGAATAAATTTCCTGTTGAAGTTTTTCTTCATTACAATGGAAATGAAACTATTACTATGAATTTTTCAATTCAATTAAAAAATCAAACAGTTCATAAGCAATTAGTCACATTTTCTAAAGACAAAAAAGCACAAACAGTTACCGTTTTATTAAATGCGGAGAAAGTTGGGATTGCAAAATACAAAGTTGCAATTTCTTCTAATATAAAAGAAAAAAATACCGTTAATAATGCTAAAAATTTTGCAGTAGAAGTAATCGATCAACGCAGTGAAATAGCTTTGGTTTCGTCCATTAATCATCCTGATTTAGGGGCTTTGAAAAGAAGTATTGAAGTTAACCAACAACGTAAGGTAGTTATTGTTAAACCAAATGAAATTAAGCCGTTACAAAATTATAATATTTTGATTTTGTATCAACCTACAACTGCTTTTAAATCGATATTCCATCAAAATAAGGTAGCCCAAATCAACACGTTTGTCATTACAGGAACGGCAACTGATTTTGATTTTCTAAATCAAGTACAGGACGATTTGAATTTTAAAATGTCATCATCAAAAGAGGATTATTTAGCTACGTTTGAATCCAATTTCAATTTGTTTGCTCAGTCGAACATTGGTTTTGAAAATTTTCCACCTTTAGAACATAGTTTTGGAGTAATTACAGCAAAAAACAATGTAAATACCTTACTATCGGCTAGAGTTCGAAATGTTCCCGTTCAGAATCCAATTCTAACTTTTACTGAAAATGGAAGTAAACGTGAAGCTTATTTATTGGGAGAAAATATCTGGAAGTGGCGTTTGGAAAATAACTTAAATAAGAAGTCTTTTGAAGATTTTGATTTGTTTACTGATAAAATTATTCAGTTTTTAATTTCCAATGCTTCCAAAAAGAATTTAAACGTTACTTATGAAAGCTTCTATAATTCAGGTGAAAGTATTGAAATTTCAGCCGAATATTTCAATAAAAACTACGAATTTGACGAAAAAGCGCAATTAACAATTCAAGTTACTAATTCGAAAACAAAAGTGACAAAGAAATACGATTTATTGAAAGCTACAAATTCCTATAAAGTAAATTTAGATGGATTAGAAGCAGGAAATTACATCTTTAAAGTAGCTGAAAAAAAATCGAATACGAGTTTCTCAGGAAGTTTCGAAGTATTAGATTTTGAAATCGAAAAACAATTCGTAAATCCAGATAAAAACCGATTAGAACAATTGGCTTCTAATACAAACGGAATGGTTTATTACCCAAATCAAATGGAGAAATTGATTCAAAATTTGATTGCTAATGATAACTACATTCCAACCCAAAAAGAAATTATCAAAAAATTACCACTTATTGATTGGGTTTGGCTTCTAATAATAGCTGTTCTTGCGCTAGCAACAGAATGGTTTGTTAGAAAATATAGCGGTTTGTTGTAAATTAAGCAAATCTTAATTTTTAATTAAGTCATTCTTAAGTGACAATAAATATGAAAATTAGATTTTTGCTTAAATAAATAAATATGAAATTATTTGATTTAATCTCGAAACGTTATCAATTATTATTGGGATTTTCAGCATGGTATTTGTTGTTTTCTTTTTTTATTAGAGTAATTTTTTTATTTTGGCAACTCAATGAAATAGATATTTCTGTTTTGTCTTTGTTACGCATTTTTTTTACTGGAGTTTTTTTTGATTTAGGCGTTTTATCATTTTTATTTGTAATAAGTACACTTTACATATTGGTTATTCCAAGCAAATTGATTGGTAAAAAACTAGACAGAATCACAATTTATTCAAGTTTTATTTTATGCTTATTTATTTTTGTTTTTACTTTTTTTGCCGAAATAACTTTTTGGGACGAGTTTAAATGTCGTTTTAACTTTGTTGCAGTAGATTATTTAATTTATACATTTGAAGTAGTTCAAAATATTCATGAATCATATCCTTTGTATATTTTGCTACCTTCGATTTTTTTAATTGTTGGAATTATTTTTTATTATTTTTATAAAAAAAGTGTTTTTAAAGAAACTTTTGAAGCTAAAATAACGGTTAAAGAACGAATTTTACCTTTTTTTATTTCTCTCTTTTTGATGTTCTTTTTCGTTTTTTTTATTCAAAACTCAGATGCTGAATGGTCTAAAAATAGATATAATAATGAAATATCAAAAGCGGGTATTTATTCTTTCTTTGCAGAGTTTAGAAATAATAAATTAGATTTTAAAACATTTTACCCATTCATTTCTGATCAAGATGCATTTCAAATTATTCGTAAAAATTTAACCGATGACAATGTTAAGTTTGTTGCCAATGATTTTTCTATCAAGAGAGAAATTTCAGATTCTTTAAATTCTGACGCTAAGCCAAATATTATTTTTGTTTTAATGGAAAGTATGAGTGCAAGCTTTATGAGTGAATTTGGAAATGAAAAAAAAATCACCCCTTTTCTAGATAGTATTGCAAAACAAGGAATGTTTTTTAAAAACATCCAAGCTACAGGAAATAGAACTGTTAGAGGAATGGAAGCAGTAACATTATCTATTCCCCCAACTCCTGGGCAAAGTATTGTAAAACGACCTAATAACTCTAATTTATATACGATTTCTAATGTATTTAAGAGTAAAAATTACAAATGCAACTTTTTTTATGGTGGTGATGGCTATTTTGATAACATGAATGCTTTTTATGGAGGTAATGGTTTTGATATTTACGATAGAGGCAGAGGTAGTGTTTTAAGTGATGCTATTAAAACAACACGACACAATATTGATGACAGCGAAGTTACCTTTGAAAATGCTTGGGGAATATGTGATGAAGATATTTATAATAAAATGATACAAGTGGCAGATTCATATCATAATAAAAATAAACCTTTTTTTAATTTTATTATGACTACTTCTAACCATAGACCTTACACTTATCCTGAAAATAAAATTGATATTCCTAGCGGTACAGGAAGAAATGGTGCAGTTAAATATTCTGATTATGCATTAGAGCAGATGTTGAAAAAGGCACAGACCAAACCATGGTTTAAAAATACAATTTTTGTTTTTGTGGCCGATCATTGTGCTAGTAGTGCAGGAAAAGATGAAATTGATGTGGAAAATTATCATATACCGGCAATTATTTATGGAAAAAACCATATTAAACCAAATAACGTAGATGTTTTATGTAGTCAAATGGATATTTTTCCAACATTATTTGGGGCTTTAAATTGGAGTTATACTTCAAACTTTTTTGGAAAAGATATTTTGTCTAAAAATTATAAACAGAGAGCATTAATTGGAACATATCTAAAATTAGCATTAAAAAAGGAAGATAAAGTTATGATTTTAACTAATAAGAAATCAGGGCATTATTACAAGTGGGACAAAGCATCTAATAAACTAACATCCCTTCCTATTAATAAAAACGATTTAGAAGAAACGATTTCTTGGTATCAGACAGCAGATTATTTATATATTAATGATAAATTGAAATAAACT
>CAZCIV010000110.1:0-7748 GCA_964498595.1 uncultured Flavobacterium sp. | reverse complement strand
TTAATATATACTTCGTCTTTAGAAAGTGCAATTAATTGTGGCATTTTCAAAGCATCTGTTGGATCGTATTCATACGAAATAGAAACCGGAACAATCTTTAATTTCTTGAAAAAGTCCATAATTTTGGCTTCATCATTTGCCATTCCTAACATTTTCAAAACACCTTGGTGTGTTGCATCGTTACCGTCTTTAGTTCTTCCTTCTCTTTGGGCAATCCAAACCGAACGATTTTCTTTAGACAATAAATGATACATATATTCCGCCATCAACTTAGAACTTTGCAATAATTCTCTTGGTGATAATCCTCTTTGAACTAAGAAATTTCTATTCAATTTTGATAATTTCAACAAGAAATCTTTCTTAACCAAATTATCTCCAATAGCCGAAGCCGTCATCACCAAACCATGATCAATCAAAGAAACATTCAGCAACGAAGTATCTAAAATAATATCACGGTGATTAGAAATAAACAAATACGAAGTATTGGGTTCTAATTTCTCAAAACCAGAAGTGGTAAGCCCTTCTGAACTTCTTTCTAAAACTCTTTGGATCGATTGATAAACAAAATTTACTTGGAAATCACGTATAGAATGCGTTCTACTCAATTGTTCTTTCCAAATTTCATCTTCTAATTCTGGAAACGTAAAATCCATCATAGCCTTCATCATAGGATGATGCAACAAAGACTTCAAAGCTTCGTTTACTTCAGAATCATAATAAGGGCGAATAGAATCGAATTTTGTCATATTTATTTTAAAAACAATTCACAAAAGAACAAAAATTTTATGAATTGAAACTTTATTTTAGGTTAAATTCCAAAAATTTGTTTTGAATTTTCAGTCGTGATTCTGGCAATTTCTTCAACTGGTAACTGATAAATTTCGGCTAACTTTTGCACTACCAATAAAGTATAAGTGCTTTCGTTTCGTTTCCCACGATAAGGAACTGGTGCTAAATATGGTGAATCGGTTTCTAAAACAATGTGTTTCAAATCGATTTCATTTAAAAATTGGTCTATTTTTCCGTTTTTGAATGTGGCAACTCCACCTATTCCGAGTTTCATTCCTAACGAAATCGCTCGTTGGGCTTGACCCAAATCACCGGTAAAACAATGAAATATACCGAATAAATCATCCGATTTTTCACTTTCTAAAACTTCGAAAACCTCATCAAAAGCATCACGACAATGAATGTTGATTCCTAATTTATACTTTTTTGCTAGTTGAATTTGATGTTTGAAAGCATGTTGTTGTTCTTTCAAAAAGGTTTTATCCCAAAACAAATCGATTCCAATTTCGCCAACGGCATAAAATTGTCTTGAGGCTAATTCTTTTTCTACATGTGCCAATTCTTCTAAGTAATTTTCCTTCACATATGTTGGATGTAAACCCATCATTAGAAATACATTTTCAGGAAATTGTTTTTCTAATTCGTACATTTTTTGTGTATAATTAGAATCTATTGAAGGTACGAAAAAACGAGAAACACCAGCATTGATGGCTCTTTGCATCATCTCGTTGCGGTCTTGATCAAATTCTTCTGAATATAAGTGAGTATGGGTATCGGTAAGTATCATTTGTGTTTTTGATTACAAAGCGCCAAAGTTACAAAGTTTGATTCAGAAATTTGATTTACTTTTGAACTATGGAAGATTTACAAGATTTTTTAAAAGGGAAAAAATATAAAAAAATAAAGTTTACGGTGCTAAAAACCCAACATTTATTAATCAAAGGAAAGATAAATGGCGTAAAAGGCAACTTTATTTTAGACACCGGAGCGAGTAACAGTTGTGTTGGATTTGAAAGTATTGAACATTTCAAATTAGACGCCCAATTTTCAGAAACCAAAGCAGCTGGAGCTGGAGCTACTGGAATTGAAACCCAATTAGCTAAAAACAATGAAATTCAATTAGGCAGATGGAAAAACCACAAATTCCACTTAATTGTATTTGATATGAGCCACGTAAATGATGCGCTTCGTCATTACAAAACCAAACCGGTAGATGGTATTATTGGTGCCGAAATTTTACTAAAAGGAAAAGCAATTATTGATTATAGCAATCATTGTTTGTATTTGAAATAACTAATTCGAATGATATTTCTTCAGTGTTCGATAAGCTAAAATCGTGCTAATCAACATGAAAATTCCACCTAAAATAAAGGGCGCTCCTGGAAATAAAAAAGGCGCTTCATCGTGAGTAAAATAATAAAAAACGGATGCCATCATCGGTGGACCTACAATTGAAGAAGCACTCATTAAACTAGTTAAAGTTCCTTGAATTTCGCCTTGTTCTGACGGAGGTACTTGTTCAGAAACTACAGCTTGTAAGGCTGGTCCAGCGATTCCTCCTAAACAGTAAGGAATTAAGAAAACAAACATCATCCAACTTTCAGTTGCAAAAGCAAACAAGAACATTCCGATAGTATATAACGCTAATCCGAAATAGATACTTTTTACATTTCCGATTTTTGGATTGATCCAACGAATTAAACCTCCTTGAACGATTCCAACTAACAATCCGATGACTCCTAGAGAAATACCTACCATTTTTTCTGTCCAATTAAATTGATACATGGTGAAGTAATTCCAGTTACTTTGAACCGCATGTGAACCTACATAAAGGACAAAAATTGCTAGAACCAAACCAATTAAATTTGGATATTTTTTCAAATGTAAAAAAGCCCCAATTGGATTGGCTCTTTTTAATTCAAACGGTCTTCTTTTATCTTTTTCTAAAGATTCTGGCAAAATAAAATAGCCGTATAAAAAATTCAACATACACAAAATAGCCGCTGCAATAAAAGGAATTCTTGTTCCAAATTGCCCTAACAATCCTCCTAAAACTGGACCAATAATAAATCCTAATCCGAATGCCGCTCCCATTAATCCAAAGTTTTTAGCTCTGTTTTCATGTGTACTCACATCGGCAATATAAGCAGAAGCAGTGGTAAAACTTGCTCCAGTAATTCCAGACAGAATTCTACCAATGAATAACCAAGTAATTGTGGGCGCAAAGGCTAACAATAAAAAATCTAAAGAAAAAGCAAACAAAGAAGTTAATAATACGGGGCGTCTTCCATATTTATCACTTAAATTTCCTATGACTGGCGCAAAAATGAATTGGGTTATGGCATAAGCGAAAGTTAACCAACCTCCATATTTTGCAGCTTCGCTAATATCGCCATTGATTAGTTCTTTGATTAAATTTGGAATTACAGGAATAATAATTCCCCATCCAATAACATCTAACAAAACGGTAATAAAGATGAAACCAACGGCTGCTTGTTTCTTAGATTTTTTCATTGTTAAGTTTTAAATTTCGACGAAAAGAAAATCCCAAACTCTAATTGAATTTGGGATTATATACTTGGAATTTATTGTATTATAATTCTAATGCTTTTTTCACATTTCCACCCATTAAAATTTCTGCTGGGTTTTCTAATGCTTCTTTCACTGCTACTAAGAATCCAACTGATTCACGTCCGTCGATGATTCTGTGGTCGTATGATAAGGCAACGTACATTACTGGAGCAATTACGATTTGACCATTTTTAACGATAGCTCTTTCTACCACATTGTGCATTCCTAAAATACCTGATTGTGGAGGATTGATGATCGGTGTAGATAACATACTTCCGAAAACACCACCATTAGAAATTGTGAATGTTCCACCTGTCATTTCATCTACAGTGATTTGTCCATCACGAGCTCTTAAAGCTAATCTTTTGATTTCAGCTTCAACACCTCTGAATGATAATGTTTCTGCATTTCTCATAACTGGAACCATTAATCCTTTTGGACCCGAAACCGCTACTGAAATATCACAGAAATCATAAGAGATTTTCTCTTGACCATCAATCATAGAGTTTACATCTGGATATAATTGTAAAGCACGAGTTACTGCTTTAGTAAAGAACGACATGAAGCCTAATCCTAAACCGTGTTTCGCTTTAAACTCTTCTTTATATTGATCACGAATAGCATAAATTGCAGACATATCTACTTCATTGAAAGTAGTTAACATTGCTGTTTCGTTTTTAGCAGACACTAAACGCTCAGCAACTTTTCTACGTAACATAGAAAGTTTTGTTCTTTCTGTCCCGCGGTTTCCTCCTGTTGGAGTTCCCATTGATGGTACTGCATTTACAGCGTCATCTTTAGTGATTCTTCCACCTTTACCTGTTCCTACAATTGCAGAAGGCTCGATGTTTTTTTCTTCTAATATTTTTCTAGCTGCCGGGGATGGCGCTTGAGTTGCATACGTTTTTTCTGCTACTGGAGCTGCTTTTGGAGCCTCAGCTTTTGGCGCTTCAACTGCTTTTGCTTCTTCTTTAGCTGGAGCTGCACCACCTTCTGGTTTTGCTGCACCTGTATCGATTAAACAAACTACAGCACCAACCGCTACTGCATCACCTTCTTCTGCTTTTAATGTAATGATTCCGCTTGCTTCAGCTGGTAATTCTAATGTTGCTTTATCTGAATCAACCTCAGCAATTGCTTGGTCTTTTTCTACATAATCACCATCTTTTACTAACCATGTAGCAATTTCTACTTCTTTAATTGATTCCCCTGGAGAAGGGACTTTCATTTCTAAAATCATATCTTTTTATTTAAAAAGTTTACCCTTCGACAAGCTCAGGGTGATAATTGAGTTGTTTTTTATTGAAATAATTTTTTATCAAATACCATAGCGATAGCGTTAGCATGACGTTTTTTAGAACGCTCGTAACTTCCTGCTGCTGGTGCACTATATGCTTTTGGCGATGCTAATCTTAATTTTACTAAATCAAAATTCATTAACATATATCCGTAAGCTCCCATGTTTTTAGGCTCTTCTTGTGCCCAAACATAGTCATCAACATTAGGATAAGAAGCAATAATCGCTTTAATTTGGTCAACTACTAATGGGAACAATTGCTCTAAACGAACGACTGCCACATCATTTCTACCTAATTCAGCACGTTTTGCAATAATATCATAATAGAATTTACCTGTACAGAAAACCAACGTTTTGATTGCTTTTTTATCTGTTACATTTGGATCATCTAATACTTCTTGGAATTGTCCATTTGCTAAATCATCCATTGAAGAAACTACATCTGGGTGACGCAATAAACTCTTTGGAGAGAATACTACTAATGGCTTACGGAATTCTGTTTTTAATTGTCTTCTCATTAAGTGGAAGAAGTTGGCTGGCGTAGTTACATCGGCAATGTACATGTTGTGTTTTGCACATAATTGTAAGTAACGCTCCATACGTGCTGATGAATGCTCTGCTCCTTGGTTTTCATAACCGTGAGGCAACAACATTACCAATCCGTTTTGGTTGTTCCACTTGTCTTCACCTGCCGAAATGTATTGGTCAATCATAATTTGAGCTCCGTTAGAGAAATCTCCAAACTGTGCTTCCCAAATTACTAATGATTTTGGCGATGCTAATGCATAACCGTACTCAAAACCTAAAACCCCATATTCTGAAAGGTGCGAATTGTAGATATAAAAGTTTCCTTTTTTATCTTTTATTTTGTCTAAAAGAATTACTTCTTCTTCTGAATCTTCCACTTTAACTACAGCATGACGGTGTGAAAATGTCCCACGTTCCACATCTTGCCCAGAAATACGAACATCAAAACCTTCAGACATTAAGGAACCATAAGCTAATAATTCGCCCATTGCCCAATCTAATTTATTGGTTTCCACCATGTTTTTTCTGTCCCCAATTAACTTCGTAATTTTACTGATGAATTTCTTATCAGCAGGAAGTTCAGTAATAGTTTTAGCAATTTCTGCTAATTGATTTTTATCAAACTTCGTATCAAACTTTTGAAGCATTACATCATCCGAAACTTGTTTGTAACCTTCCCACTCATTTTCCATGAACGGCGTAATTACAGTTAAGTCTTTCTTACGAGATGCTTCTAAATTCTCATCTAATTTTGCTTTGTACGCTTCTTCCAATTCTTTTACATATCCTGTAGAAATTACATTTTCCTGAATTAATTTTTCAGCATAAATATCTCTTGGGTTTTTGTGTCTAGAAATCGCTTTGTATAAAATTGGTTGAGTAAAACGAGGTTCATCCCCTTCGTTGTGACCATATTTTCTATATCCTAATAAATCGATGAAAACATCTCCACCAAATTCCATACGGTAATCTAAAGCAAACAACATTGCATGCACCACCGCTTCTGCATCGTCAGCATTTACGTGTAAAACTGGCGATAAGGTTACTTTAGCTACATCCGTACAATATGTAGACGAACGTGCATCTAAATAATTTGTGGTAAATCCAACTTGATTATTGATTACTAAGTGAATTGTTCCACCTGTTTTGTAACCATCTAACTTAGCCATTTGAATGATTTCATATACAATACCTTGACCTGCTACAGCCGCATCACCGTGAACAGCGATAGGTAATACTTTTGAAAAATCATTTGGATAATGTCTATCTTGTTTTGCTCTAGTAATTCCTTCGATAACTGCGCCTACAGTTTCTAAGTGCGATGGATTTGGAGCTAAATTTAAGTTGATTTTTTTACCAGAATCAGTTAATCTATCCGATGTTAACCCTAAGTGATATTTTACGTCACCATCAAAGTTGGCATCTTCATCATAATCTTTTCCGTCGAATTCAGAGAAAATATTTTGTGTGTTTTTTCCAAAGATATTAGCTAAAACATTCAAACGACCTCTGTGTGCCATTCCCATTACGAATTGCTCTACTCCTCTATCAGCAGCACCCTCAATCAAAGCATCTAAAGCGGGAATTGCCGCCTCACAACCTTCTAATGAGAAACGTTTTTGACCTACGTATTTAGTATGTAAGAAGTTCTCGAAAGAAACGGCTTCGTTTAATTTCTTAAGGATGTGTTTCTTTTGGTCAGCCGAAAAATTTGGTTGGTTATCGTTGATATCTAAGCGATTTTTAATCCATTCTTGTACCTTAGGATCACGAATGTACATGAATTCCACTCCGATTGACTGACAGTAAACATTATCTAAATGTTTGATAATATCTACCAAAGTACTTGGTTTCATGTTCACGATTTTCGCCGCATCAAAAACCGTATTTAAATCAGCTTGCGATAATCCGAAATTTTCAAGAGCCAATGAAGGTCCGTGAACTCTTCTATCTCTAACTGGATTTGTTTTAGTGAATAAGTGACCACGAGTTCTGTATCCTTCAATTAATTTAAGAACATTGAACTCTTTTTGCATTTTTTCAGAGATTTCACCTGAATCACCCGAAGCTACGTACGCAATTTGCTGACCCACTTCTTCTGAACCATAATTGGCTTGTGCAAAATCAAATCCTTGAAAAAAACTTCTCCAGCTTGGCTCTACGCTATCTGGATTTTGTAAATATTGTTCGTATAAATCGGCAAAAAAAGCCGTATGTGCAGCGTTTAAAAAGGAAAACCTATCCATAGTGTGTTGTCTGAAAGACGTTTAAATTAAAAATTTACGCAAAAGTAAAACATTTTATGATAATCTTTCAAGGATTTTTATACTTTTATAACATTAATTTTTTTAAAATGGTTTTATGAAAAAGAATTTCGTAATGAATTTAACATTTTTGTTAACTTTTGTTTTTTTATTTGGAATTAAATCTGAAATTTTTGCACAAGAAAGCACTCAAATGAAAACAAAAAGTGATTTTTGGAATCATGTGCAATTTGGTGGCGGATTAGGATTAGGAGTTGGTAATGGCTATGCTGATATTATGGTGGCACCAAGTGCTATTT
>CAZCIV010000109.1:0-7816 GCA_964498595.1 uncultured Flavobacterium sp. | reverse complement strand
GCTAAAGAAGAAACACCTAAAATGTGTACGTCGTTTTCCACCGCTTGTTTCGCAGCTTCTTGTGGTGTTTGGAATAATGGACCAATGTCTACGTCAAATCCAACATCCGCATAACCTGTTGCTACTACTTTTGCTCCACGATCGTGACCGTCTTGTCCCATTTTAGCAATCATAATACGAGGACGACGCCCTTCTTTCTTTGCGAAAGCATCGGCTAATTGTTTTGCTTTTTCAAAACTTTCGTCGTTTTTAATTTCTTTACTATACACGCCGCTAAAACTTCTAATTTGTGCTTTATATCTTCCGAAAACCACTTCTAAAGCATCACTAATTTCGCCTAATGTAGCTCTGTTTCGTGCTGCTTCTACTGCTAAAGATAATAAATTTTCACCACCATTTTTAGCGCTTTCGGTTAATTTTGCTAAACATTCGGCAACTTTAGTGTTGTCACGAGTGGCTTTAATTTGTTCTAAACGTTCGATTTGTTGTTTGCGCACCATTTGGTTATCCACATCCAAAATATGTAACGGATCTTCTTTTTCCAAACGGTATTTGTTCACCCCAACAATAATATCTTGTCCGCTGTCGATACGTGCTTGTTTACGAGCAGCCGCTTCTTCAATTCGTAGTTTTGGAATTCCAGCTTCAATCGCTTTGGTCATGCCGCCTAATTCTTCTACTTCTTCAATTAACGCCCAAGCTTTTTCAGCAATTTCAGCTGTTAAACTTTCTACATAATAACTTCCTGCCCAAGGGTCAACCGTTTTACAGATTTTAGTTTCTTCTTGTAAAAAGATTTGGGTATTACGAGCAATTCGTGCTGAGAAATCGGTTGGTAAAGCAATAGCTTCGTCTAAAGCATTGGTGTGTAACGATTGTGTTCCTCCAAACGCTGCTGCGGCTGCTTCAATAGCAGTTCGAGCCACATTATTAAAAGGGTCTTGCTCGGTTAAACTCCAACCCGAAGTTTGACAATGCGTTCTTAAAGCTAAAGATTTTTCGTCTTTTGGATTGAATTGTTTTAATAGTTTTGCCCAAAGCATACGACCGGCACGCATTTTAGCAATTTCCATAAAATGATTCATTCCAATCGCCCAGAAAAACGAAAGGCGAGGAGCGAAAGTATCAATATCCATTCCAGCTGCTAAACCGGTGCGAATGTATTCTAAACCATCTGCTAAAGTGTAGGCTAATTCAATATCAGCAGTAGCTCCCGCTTCTTGCATGTGGTAACCCGAAATCGAAATCGAGTTGAATTTTGGCATATTTTTACTCGTATATTCGAAAATATCCGCAATAATTTTCATCGAAGGCGTTGGTGGATAAATGTAAGTATTTCGCACCATGAATTCTTTTAAAATGTCATTCTGAATCGTTCCAGATAATAGGTTAGGAGTAACGCCTTGTTCTTCCGCTGCCACGATGTAGAATGCCATAATAGGTAAAACCGCACCATTCATCGTCATCGAAACCGACATTTCCCCTAACGGAATTTGGTCGAAAAGTACTTTCATATCTTCCACCGAGTCAATCGCAACTCCAGCTTTTCCAACATCACCCACTACTCGTTCGTGGTCTGAATCGTAACCTCTGTGTGTTGCTAAATCGAAAGCTACTGATAAACCTTTTTGTCCAGCTGCTAAGTTTCTTCTGTAAAAAGCATTACTTTCTTCCGCAGTTGAAAATCCCGCATATTGACGAATCGTCCACGGTCTGCGAACGTACATAGTTGCATAAGGTCCGCGAAGATTTGGTGCAAAACCAGCTCCAAAACCAAGGTGCTCTAAATCAGCAATATCTTCTTTAGAGTAAGTTGGTTTTACTTCGATGCCTTCTGCAGTTGTAAACTTTTGTTCCAAGTTTAACGTTTCAGGTTTCAAGTTTTTGGATTTCTCCAAAGTTAAATGTTGTATATCTTTTCTCATTGCTTTTGCAATTAAAATATTTTGTTGATTTTGCTGTTTCTCGATGTATGAAGAACAGCTTTAATCACTATTATTTCATTATCAATACTAAAATGAATTAGATAAGGGAAAGTTTTTAATAAAACTACTCGGATTTCATCATATCTAATTTGGTATCGAAATGGATTATCTTTTATTTGTTTAATACTATTATTAAAAGAATTAGCAAATCTTTTTGAAAGCATTGGATTGATGTTTTTATACCAAGCGATACTTTCTCGAACATCCGATTTAGCTTCTTCTAGAATTAAAATCTTAAAGTTCATCTCCAAGTTCTTTTAAAAAATCCTCGTAGTCTGTTGCGCTTTCTGGATTCTTTAAGTAATTTTCGGTTCGTTCTCTAACTTCATCAATTTGCCATTGCGGAATTTGATATTCCTTGGAAGTTGGAAGAATAATCACTTCTACTTCTTCAGCATTGAAATCTTCAGGCAAAGTGATGTTTACTTGATGATTTTTTACTTTTACAAATCTTCTAATTGCTTCCATGGTCTTCTTTTTCTGTAAGTTACTAAATTATTCCGAAGCTAATCGTTCCTTTACTAATTTTTTATCAACTTATTTATTGCTACACAGTAAGGTAGAAAAAAAAATAATATTGATAGCATAATTATTAATATTGAGATTAAAAATTTTTTCAAGTTCTTGTAAGTAATTCCGACTGCTAGGTATGTTAAGCCTACAACGATAAGAATTATTGAAATTAACCAAGAAATGAAAAATAAAGTTCCCATAATTATTCCGAAGCTAATCGTTCTTGTTCTAATTTTTCAGCCAAACGTTTTTCGATAATCGGAGTGATTAGCGTTTTTCTGGCGTTTTGTTTTACGAAAGGATACAATTCCAAGTCATTTTTCATTTGGTCGTTTTTGTTTGGATACTTATTTGTACCTAATAAAACTTCTTTCCCTGAATCGAAAAGTTCTTGTTCTTTTTGAGCGCTTTCGTTGATTTTTCTTTGAATCGTTCCATCTATTAATTGCGAAATCAATCCGCCATTTTTCTCGATATCTTTAAATAATTCTAACGCTTTTTCTGCTAATTGTTCGGTTAAAGTTTCAATATAATAAGCACCATCAGCAGGATTATTCACTTTGTCAAAATAACTTTCGTGTTTTAAAACCAACAATTGATTTCTCGAAATTCTATCGCCAAACTCGTTGTCTTTGTGATAAATGGCATCGTAAGCTAAACTCGCAACCGCATCCGCTCCGCCTAAAATAGCCGACATACATTCCGTAGTCGTACGCAACATATTAACGTTGTAATCATATAAGGTTTTGTTACGTTTTGTTGGTGTTGCAATGATATGACAATCAAAATTATAATTGTATTCTGATGCTAACGTGTTGAATAAAAGGCGTAAGGATCTTAGTTTTGCAATTTCAAAAAAGTAATTTGTTCCAACAGCAACTTCAATCGTAATCGGTTGGTTGATGGCTGGAATTCTGTTAAAATATTCGTTTGCTTGAGCTAAAGTGTAAGCCAATTGTTGCACGATATTCGCACCAGCGTTTTGATAAATTCCGCTTGAAATGGTTAAAAATGGAACAGTTGTTTTTGAAGCAATTGTATTAAGCTTTTCAAAATCTTTTTCAAGGTTTTCAAACCAATTGCCATCTTTTGCTAATTGTCCGATTGGATCATTTTGAATAAAGATGTTAGCTTTATTTTTTGAAGCAAATTCATTGATTTTATTTGAAAATTCAACCGAAAGGAAAGGTAAATTGAAATAATAGTTTACATTTTCTAACGGAAGATTTTGCATCAATTCTTCAATGGAAACGGCATCATTTTCTAATGTAAAACGAATACTTTCAGCTCCTCTTTGTAATGTTTCTAGCGCACGAGCATTCGATTTTTTCACATCGTGAACAAAAATATTTTGAACAATTGCAAAAGGTTTTGTTGGAACAATGGCATCAAGATTTACTTCGGTTTCATCATTATGATAAAACGGTTTTACTTTAATACCTTCTGGACTTTCCCAAACTAAAGTTTCGTTGTAATCAGCACCTTTTAGTTCGTATTGAATTTGTTGCTTCCATTGTTTAGAAGAAACGGCTTCAAAATCGGAAAATAAATTGTTGTTAGCCACGAATTATGTATTTAATTGTTACTAGTTGTTTTTTCGGCAGCAGCTTTTTTTTCGTCTTCAAACTCGATGATGTAGATGTCTTCGTTGTCGCGTTTCATGTAATACTTTTCGCGAGCGTATTTTTCTACACGGTCATCGTTTTTCAACTCTTTGATTTTTATGCTGTCTTTTTTGATTTCAGTTTTATAGTACTGAATATTATCTTCAATTTCTTCAATTTCCTTATCCAAAACGCGGTGTTCTAAATAAGAGTAATTGTCGAAAAAAAGCATCCAAACAGAAAAAAGAATTAACACCAAAACGTAGCGATTCATTACGAACGCTAAAAACGGATATCTGGCAATTAAATTCTTGATTTTGTTCATTATGCAATTCTTTGATTAATTACGGCACGCACTACGTCGATAGCAACCGTATTGTATTTGTCATTCGGAATAATGATATCAGCAAATGCTTTTGTAGGCTCGATGAATTGTTCGTGCATTGGTTTTAAAGTAGTTTGATAACGATTCAACACTTCTTCCATATCACGGCCACGTTCTGCAATATCACGTTTTAAACGACGAATTAATCGTTCGTCAGAATCGGCGTGAACGTACACTTTAATGTCAAACATGTCTCTTAATTCGGGATTGGTTAGAATTAAGATACCTTCTACAATCATTACTTTTCTTGGATGTGTAATTATTTTGTCATCTGTTCTATCATGAGTTACGAATGAATAAACCGGTTGTTCAATGGTTTTTCCTGCTTTTAAATCTTTAAGATGTGCTACTAATAATTCAAAGTCAATCGCTCTTGGATGATCAAAATTGATTTTAGTACGCTCTTCATAACTTAAATGATGCGTTTCTTTATAGTAGGAGTCCTGAGAAATGATACCTACTTCAGAAGAAGGTAACTCATTCATAATCTGATGAACAACTGTTGTCTTTCCACTTCCGGTTCCTCCGGCAATTCCAATAATTAGCATATAAAAGGTTGTCTTGTTTAATTTTAGCAAAAATAGAAATAATATTCTAAGTGTTTTTTGTTTTTGGATAGAAAGTTTATACTTAACGTGCTAAAAAAATATAGGTTGAATAGAAGTGAAAATTTATTTTAAAAAAAGAATTGATTTGTTTGGAACAATAGAAATTAGTTATATATTTGCACTCACAAATTCGGGGTGTAGCGTAGCCCGGTTATCGCGCCTGCTTTGGGAGCAGGAGGCCGCAGGTTCGAATCCTGCCACCCCGACAAAACCTTCTTGAAACTTCAGGAAGGTTTTTTTATTGTCAAAAATTATACATTCATAATTAAAACTAATTCAATTTTAAGAAATAATTTTAATTAAAAACTTACATTTGCTACTCTTAAATGAATAAAGTTATGTCAGATACAATCGAAAAAGTAAAATGTTTAATTATAGGTTCTGGTCCGGCGGGTTATACTGCGGCTATTTATGCGGCTAGAGCGAATATGAATCCTGTTTTATATCAAGGTCAACAACCAGGGGGGCAGTTAACCACAACCAATGAAGTAGAAAACTTTCCAGGATATCCTGAAGGTGTAACCGGACCTGAAATGATGGTACAGTTGCAAGAGCAAGCAAAACGTTTTGGTTCAGATATTCGCGATGGATGGGCTACAAAAGTAGATTTCTCTGGAGATATTCATAAAGTTTGGATTAATGATACCATAGAAATCCATGCAGAAACGGTAATTATTTCTACTGGAGCTTCAGCTAAATATTTAGGATTAGAATCGGAGCAACATTATTTAAAATTAGGTGGTGGTGTTTCAGCTTGTGCCGTTTGTGATGGATTTTTCTATAGAAACCAAGAAGTTGTAATCGTTGGAGCAGGAGATAGCGCTTGTGAAGAAGCACATTACTTATCTAAATTATGTAAAAAAGTAACGATGTTAGTACGTAGCGATAAATTTAGAGCTTCTAAAATTATGGCAGAACGTGTACAAAAAACAGAAAACATTGAAATTTTAATGCACACCGAAACAGAAGAAGTTTTAGGTGACGGACAAGTAGTAACTGGAGTAAAAGTTAAAAACAGAGCTACAGGAGAAACAAAAGAAATTCCAGCAACAGGATTTTTCGTAGCAATAGGTCACAAACCAAACACCGATATTTTTGCGAATTACATTACGCTAGACGAAACAGGTTACATCGTAAATGTACCAGGTAGTTCTAAAACGAATGTGCCAGGTGTGTTTGTAGCAGGTGATGCTGCTGATCATGTATATCGTCAAGCAATTACGGCTGCGGGAACAGGTTGTATGGCAGCATTAGATGCAGAACGTTATTTAGCAGCAAAAGAGTAATTTGATTACTATATAAATAAAAAAGCTCTTAGTGAAAACTAAGAGCTTTTTAAATTTTTGCTATCTACTAATAATAGCTGTATCTTCTTACTTTAGCAATATACTTCGCTAAACGAATAACTTGGTGGCTATAACCATATTCGTTATCATACCAAACGTACATTACAATGTTTTTTCCATCTCCAGAAACAATAGTGGCGTTACTATCAAAAATAGCAGGAGCAGAAGTTCCTACGATATCTGATGATACTAACTCGTTGTTTAAAGAGTATTTAATTTGCTCTACAAGATCACCTTCTAAAGCGTATTTTTTCATAATGTTGTTAACTTCTTCAATTGAAGTGGTTTTTCCAACTTCTAAATTCAATACTACTAATGAACCGTTTGGAACAGGAACACGAATTGCATTTGAAGTTAATTTTCCAGCTAATGCAGGTAAAGCTTTTGCAACCGCACTTCCAGCACCTGTTTCAGTGATAACCATGTTTAAAGCAGCAGCACGACCTCTACGGTATTTTTTGTGCATGTTGTCTACTAAGTTTTGGTCATTCGTATAAGCGTGAATAGTTTCTAAGTGACCTTTTACCACACCTAAAGTATCTTCAACGGCTTTTAAAACTGGTGTAATTGCGTTGGTTGTACAAGAAGCAGCAGAGAAAATATTTACTTCATCTGGGTTGTAATCTTCATGATTTACTCCGTAAACGATATTTGGAACTCCTTTTCCTGGAGCTGTTAATAAAACTTTATCAGCTCCTTTTGAAGTTAAATGACGTTTTAAAGCTTCTTCTGTAGTGAAAGCTCCGGTGTTGTCGATTACTAATGCATCTTCAATTCCGTAAGCTGTGTAGTCAATTTCTTCTGGTGTGTTCGCAGTGATGATGTGAACTGTTGTTCCGTTAATCAATAAAGCATTGTTATCTGGATCAGCAATAACTGAACCATGAAAGTCACCATGAACTGAATCATAACGTAATAATGAAGCTCTTTTTTCTAATAAAACCGCATCATTTTTATCTCTAGTTACAATTGCTCTTAAACGTAATTGTTGTCCTTTTCCAATTTTAGACATCATTTCACGAGCTAATAAACGACCAATTCTACCAAAACCATATAAAACCACGTCTTTTGGTTTAATTTCTTGGAAGTTTTTAGCATTCTTTAATTTGTCAATTACGAATGCTTTAGCATCGTTGTATTTGTCGTCTTCTAAATGATATTCGTAAGTTAATTTTCCAATATCAATTCTTGATGGTGGTAAATCTAAATCAACAATAGCGCTTGCAATTTCAACTGAATCAAAAACGTTGATTGGTTTTCCAACAAAGGCACCAGCATATTCATGTAAGTTGATGATTTCGCTAACGTTTTTGTCGATTAATTGATTGCGGAATAAAACCAATTCGATTGATTTGTCATACCATAAATCACTGAT
>CAZCIV010000108.1:0-7878 GCA_964498595.1 uncultured Flavobacterium sp. | reverse complement strand
TTTATTTTGCGCAAACTTAACATTAAAACAAGGTTAAGTGTGTTAAGTAAATATTACCTTTGCAAAAAATTAACGTTATGTCAAATATATACATTGGATATCATTTTACAATTACTCCATTAGAACTTGGAAGTGAAATTTTAATTGCAGAATTAGGAGAAAAGGCCTTTGAAAGCTTTATCGAAACTGAAACTGGAGTTTCTTCCTTTGTTCAAAAAGATTTATGGAGTGAGAATATATTAGAGGATATTCAAATTCTAGAAAATCCAGAATTTAAAATCGAATATACTTTTGAAGAAATTGAGCAAGTAAATTGGAATGAAGAATGGGAGAAAAATTTTGAACCTATTGATGTTGATGGAAAATGTCACGTAAGAGCGCCATTTCATGAAAAAACGAATGCCGAATTTGACATTGTAATAGAACCTAAAATGAGTTTTGGAACAGGCCATCATGAAACTACGCACATGATGATTCAACATTTGTTAGAAACGGATTTAGTAGGGAAGAAAACCTTAGATATGGGATGTGGAACTGCTATTTTAGCTATTTTGGCTGAAATGAAAGGCGCACAACCTATTGACGCTATTGATATTGACAATTGGTGTTACTTAAACTCAATTGAAAATGCAGAGCGAAATAATTGCAAACATATTTCGGTTTATGAAGGAGATGCTTCTTTATTAGAGGGTAAAAAATACGACATTATTATAGCTAACATCAACCGTAATATTTTATTAAACGATATGCAACAATATGTGGATTGTTTAAACGAAAACGGAATTTTATTTTTAAGTGGATTCTATACTGAGGATATTCCTGTGATATCGGAAAGTTGTACTTCTAAAGGATTAACTTATGTTAAGCAATTTGAACGCAACAATTGGGTAGCTTTAAAATTTAAAAAATAGAATTTTGGATTTTATAATTAATATTATAAATTTGTTACGCAATCGATAAGAAAAAGAAAATGAGCACAATAGAAAAAATCAAAGAAGAAATTTTAGTTGAAGAAGCTATTGGATTAAACCATGAAATCGTATTACATAATGATGATGTAAATACCTTTGATCACGTAATTGACACATTAGTTCGAGTATGCAATCATGATGATTTACAGGCAGAACAATGCGCTATACTAGTTCATTACAAAGGAAAATGCACGGTTAAAACAGGTTCTTTAGAAGAATTAAAACCGCAGTGCTCCGCTCTATTAGATGCAGGTTTAAGTGCTGAATTGATATAAAAAAAGTCCCGATTAAATCGGGACTTTTTATTTAACTCATTTTTCCAATAGCGCAACTTACATACGATTTTGCCTTTGCAGTTAAACTATTAGCTTCTCCATCCTCAGGATATCCTAATGATTTTAATTTTTCTTTGACTTCTTGTAACTTTTCGTCAGTTGTATAATCAAATGTTACAGAATTCTCTTCAACACTTATAGTAACATTTTGAATACCTTTAATAGATGAAATTTCTCTAGTAATAGTATTGGCACAACCACTACATTTTAAATTTTGTATATAAATTGTTGTTTCCATTTGTTATGATTTAATTACAAACAAATTTACAAAATTGATTCGATTTAATTAAGAACTATGGTTACTTTAACTTAATATTAATGTGGCAATTTATCTTTTAACAAACCGTAAATGTAGGTACCTAACAAAGCTCCAATTAATACTACTGCAATAGCGTAAGTTCCTGTTCCAAGAAGAATAAAAATAGGACCTGGACAACAACCTACTAATGCCCAACCCAATCCAAACAAAGTACCTCCAATAATATAACGCCAAAATCCTTTTTCTTTTTCAATTATGTTAATTGGTAACCCATTGTAATCTTTAACCTTATATTTTTTAATTAATCGAAGTCCAATTACCCCCGTAAATAATGCCATTCCAATAATTCCATACATATGAAACGATTGAAAATGAAACATTTCATAAATACGATACCAAGAAACCGCTTCTGCTTTGGTTAAAACAATTCCGAAGAATATTCCGGTAAGAAAAAATCGTGCTAATTTCATAATTTAAATCATTTTAAAAAGAACAGGTAAAATAAAATGTGCCATCAGTAATCCCCCTATAAAAAACCCAATAACTGCTATTAAAGACGGTATTTGAAAATTACTTAAACCTGAAATGGCATGTCCTGAAGTACAACCACCTGCATATCGTGTTCCGAAACCAATTAAAAAACCTCCAAGCAATAAAATTGAAAATCCTTTTGGGGTTTGTAGTGCCTCAACGCTGAAAATAGCATCGGGTAATAATTTACCATTAGGAGCTTCAATTCCAAGTGTTTGTAATTGAGAAAGAGTATCAGAGCTCAAATTAACACCACTTCCATCTGATAAAAAGTAAAAAGCAATAAATCCTCCCACAAAAGCTCCTAAAACAACCGCTAAACTCCATTTTTGTTCACGCCAATCCAACTTAAAAAAATCACTAAATTTTCCAGCTCCTGCCATGGAACACATAATGCGTAAATTGGAAGACATTCCAAACGATTTACCAAAATAAGTTAAAATTAACATTGTTAATCCAATCAAAAAACCTGAAATGGCCCAATGCCAAGTTCCAAAAATATAGTCCATAGCTATTCAATTTTGCACAAAAATAGAAATTCAAATTGGTATTTATAGCTTTTAAAGCAATTTATACTAAATTTGAGGTGTTAAATAAAATCAATCAAAATGAAAAAATTTTCAATTGAATTCAAATGGGCAATAATTGGAATTATATTTTTTTTATCGTAGATGACATTAGAAAAACAGCTAGGATTTCATAATGAGAAAATTAAATGGCAAATGGCTTTTACATTGTTGTTCTTTTTTCCTACATTTTTAATTTATTTCTTAGCTCTTTTAGATAAAAAGAAAAATTACTATCAAAACAATATGAATTGGAGACAAGGATTTATATCTGCAATTGTTATTTCATTTATCATTGCACTTTTTTCGCCATTAACGCAATTCATCACACATGAAATTATTTCACCATTATATTTTGAAAAGCTTATCAAATTATCAGTAGACAGTCAGAGAATGACCCAAGAACAAGCCGAAAATTATTTTAACCTTACCACCTATATATGGCAAAGTATTTCAGGAGGCATTTCTAGTGGTGTAGTAATTGGCGCGATTGTTGCTTATTTAATAAGAACTAAAACTGTTTAAAATGAAAATTATTTTATCTATACTTTCTGCAATTGCACTTACGAGTTGCATAAGTACTGAATCTACTTTAAAAAATGTTGATAAAACCGCAATACGACCAGCCATAAAAAATAAAGCATATGTCATTACAGAACATGCTACCGACACTAAATACGGTTATGATCAAGATTATCCCATAAACATTGGTTTTATTCATGAAAAACAAGAAGATATAAACATACAATATTTTTTTAATGGATTAAGTGGACCTAATGGAGAAAAAATAGTGTACAAAAAAATAGACACTTGCTGTCCATTTCCTTCAAAAAACAGTTTAATGGGTGCAGGAACTATTGGTATTTATGAAGTTTCTTTTGAAGGAAGTTCAAAAACTATCCTATTATACTTTAATATCTATGAAAAAGGTAAAATACTATGTCCTAAAGGTTTTGCAATAAAACAAATACAAGAAATTGATAAATAAAAACATTTTCATTATCTGTAACATTTGTAACCTTTTCTTTAGCAGAAGAAAAGGTTTTTATTTTTATCTTTGCATCTTCAAAATCAACACAAAATGAATTTAACAAACATTCCTCAAATAAAACATACTGAAAGTGGTAACTTCTTTTTATTAGCTGGACCTTGTGCTATAGAAGGTGAAGAAATGGCTTTACGTATTGCAGAAAGAATAGTTTCTGTTACTGATAAATTACAAATTCCATACGTTTTTAAAGGTTCTTTTAAAAAGGCTAACCGATCAAGAGTAGATAGTTTTACCGGAATAGGCGATGAAAAAGCATTAAAAATTCTTCAAAAAGTTTCAAGAGAATTTGGAGTACCAACCGTTACTGATATTCATACCAACGAAGATGCAGCAATGGCGGCTGAATATGTTGATGTTTTACAAATACCAGCTTTCTTAGTACGTCAAACAGATTTAGTAGTAGCTGCTGCCAATACAGGTAAAACAGTAAACTTAAAGAAAGGACAATTCATGAGTCCAGAAAGCATGAAACATGCTGTTCAAAAAGTATTGGATAGTCACAATCAAAATGTAATGGTTACCGACAGAGGAACAATGTTTGGTTACCAAGACATGATTGTAGATTTTAGAGGAATTCCAACTATGCAACAATATGCTTCAACTGTATTAGATGTAACCCACTCACTTCAGCAACCCAATCAAACAACTGGTGTTACAGGAGGTCGCCCTGATATGATTGAAACCATTGCTAAAGCAGGAATTGCAGTTGGTGTTGATGGAATTTTCATTGAAACTCATTTTGATCCTGCAAACGCTAAAAGTGATGGCGCTAATATGTTACACTTGGATTACTTTGAAGGCTTAATGACAAAATTAGTAGCTATCCGAAAAATCGTTAATCAATTTTAATTTTTTATAACTTCAAATGAAACATCCATTTTTAATGGCTGTACTAACTTTTTGTGTTTTTTCACAGTACACCTTTTCGCAAGAAACAGTAGAAAATCCTGAAAAATACACGAGCAATAACAAAGGTAAATTCTACATCTTTTGGGGAGGTAATAGAGAGTCTTATTCAAGATCAGACATTCGTTTTAAAGGAGCTGATTATGACTTTACAATTCACAATGTGGGGGCTCACGACAAACCAAAAGGATGGCACTGCGATTATTTCAACCCAGCAAGAATGACCATTCCTCAAACTAATTTAAGAATTGGATACTTTATTTCGAACCATTACAATATCTCTATTGGAGTTGACCATATGAAATATGTAATGTATAATGACAGAAGAGTAAACTATACTGGATATTATCCTAACGCTGGTTCTTACAACGAAAATCCTAGTGGAGGACAACTTACATTAGATGAAGATTTTTTAACTTTCGAACATACTGATGGTTTAAATTATGTAAATACTGAGATTTCAAGAGTTGATGATATTTCTTCATTATTGCAACTACCAAATACTGATAAATTTCAAATTAACGTAACAGAAGGTGTTGGTGCAGGACTTCTTTATCCTAAAACTAATACAAAATTGTTAGGAAAAGACCGCTATGACGAATTTCATGTTGCGGGATATGGTGTATCAGCTAAAGTTGGACTTAACTTTACATTCTACAAACATTTCTTTATCCAAACCGAATTAAAAGGTGGATATATCGACATGAATGATATAAGAACTACTGGAAGCACTGCTGATTCAGCGGAACAACACTTTTGGTTCTTACAAAGAATTGTATCTATTGGAGGTATCTTCAGAATCTAATACAAAATATAAATAATACTAAGCCACGTTCTTTGATGATTCGTGGCTTTTTTTATTTCTTTAAATGTAATTTATTAAAATAACTCAAAAAATGTTTGGTCAAGAAATTATTTATTATTTACTTTGTATTTCAAAGTACTTTAAAATGGAAAACAAGAAATATCTAAATGACATTAGCGAAATCAAAAATTTGATGAACAAATCATCACGTTTTATTTCCTTGAGTGGATTATCTGGAATTTTAGCTGGCGTTTATGCTTTGATTGGTGCCTATATGGCGTATAAAACCATATACTTTGATACTTCTACCATGGGCGCTTATCGTGATTTAATCATCTCAGAAGAAGCGGTAATTCGATTATTGGTAATTGCTGCTACTGTTTTAATTTTATCCATTTTAACGGGAATCGGATTAAGCATACGAAAAGCAAGAAAAAGTAATGAGAAGGTTTGGAATACGGCTTCAAGAAGATTAGCAATCAATTTCATGATACCATTAGCAACTGGTGGGTTTTTCATTATTTTTTTGATTGAAAAAAACATTTTAGGTCTTATTGCTCCCCTAACCTTAATATTTTACGGACTTGCTTGTGTAAATGCTAGTAAATATACTATTGGTGATGTTCGTTATTTAGGAATAACCATGATTGCTTTAGGTTTATTATCGACATGGTTCTTAGGTTATGGTCTATTATTCTGGGCATTAGGTTTTGGCGGTTGCCACATTTTATACGGAAGTTTAATGTATTTTAAATACGAGAGAAAGTAAGATGTATTTTTTGATTGTTTTTAGTATACTTTTTCTTTTTTGTATTTATTTGTTAAGAAAGAAAAAAATAAGCTACTTTAAAATAATTGCAATTTCATCAATCAGTTTATATTTGATCTCCATTTTGTCGCTTCAATATTTTGATTTTGTTGACAAACAAGAATTGAGAAAATTTGACTTAAATAATAATGGTAAAATTGACGGAAACGAATACACATATGAATACGAACTATTAGAATTGGAAATCATCAATAACAATGGAACAAACCAATTTTATCTTTTGGGTTATCCATTTTGCTTAGTATACTCAATTATTATAGTATTAATCTTTTATATTGCAACTAAACTTTTAAACCTTAAACTTTTTAAATACTAATGCTCAACATCATCCAAAATATCAACAAAGCCTTTGATCACCGAATTCGTTTGGGGATTATGTCGATATTGATGGTGAATGAAAGTGCTGATTTCAATATGTTGAAAGAGTTATTAGGTGTAACCGATGGAAATTTAGCTTCGCATACTAAAGCTTTGGAAGCTGAAAATTACATTCAAATTGAAAAACAATTTATTGGAAAGAAACCCAATACGAAATACAGCGCTACAAAAGAAGGTCGTGATGCTTTTACTGCCCATATTGAAGCGCTTGAAAAATTAATCAAGAAAAGCTAAACCTATTTTTTTATCCATTTACTTTGAAATTCAAAGTACTTTTAATTACTACTTATGAGAGATTTATTCATCGAAAAAATGTACGAAATCAGTAAGAAACCTTATCAAAGATTCTTTAAAAAAGGGAAAGCTTGGGATGTTGAAATCAATCAGTTGATACAACTTCCTAATGATAGCTTGGGATTTCATTTGGGTTGCTTTTTACTGAAATACAATTTTGAAATCCAACCCAAGCTAGAAGACCACGATATTATTCACGTGTTAACCAATACCGGAATTTCAGTTATTGACGAAATAGGCATGCAATATTATTTGTATGGTAATGGTAAACAAAGTTTGTATTTACTAATGGTGGTTATAACAGGAACACTCTTCTATCCTACTCGATTTTCGTATTTCAAACAACAATATTACAGAGGAAAACAAGCACATGAATTCTATGGCTTGAATTTTTATAATATGCTTTCAATTCCACTAAATCACATTCAAGAAACTTTTAATATCAAATAACATGAACAAACTCATTAACATCAGCATGACCATCGGAATTCTATGCTTTATCGGAATAGAATTAACTAAAAACATCACATCAGAAACAAAAACAAAACTCAAAAGCACATGGAAAAAGATTTTTTAAAACTTCCGTTTTCAATTCAAATAGCGCTTTTATCTTTTTTAATCGGTACGATATTGTTTGCATGTTATTTCATATTTCCTAAATGGGATAATATCATATTTGTTGGAATATTATATGTAATAGCTGCAATAATTTTTAATCTAATTGTTTTAATCAATTTGCTGATAATTTTTTTTACAGCACCTTTTCAAAGAAAAAATTGTGCAATAGAAATCGTAATTGTTCTTGCAAATATTCCTATTGCCTTTATATATTTTTCAATTATTATCTATTCAATATCATCAAAATCACTTTTTTAAATCAATCATCATGGAAACAAATTTTCAACAAGAACCAAAAGTACCGTTCTTTCAAACCACAACCGCTAAAATGATCA
>CAZCIV010000107.1:0-7882 GCA_964498595.1 uncultured Flavobacterium sp. | reverse complement strand
CACGTATACAGTTTAATAATAGTACTTTTTTTGACCCAAATTACTTTTGGGCAAAATCCCTATTTTAACACTATAGACAAATCACAAGGATTGTTAACCAATAGTGTATACGATATTTTTGAAGATAAAGACAATTTTATGTGGTTTGCCACCGATAAAGGTTTGTGTCAATTTAATGGATATACTTTTCAATATTTTAGTCAAGATGGCATGACTTCAAAAGCTGGCACTTGCATAAAACAAGATACTTTTGGAAGAATTTGGTACGAAAACTTTGATGGTTATTTGTATTATGTTGAGAAAAATCAATTGAAAAAATTAAATCAAAATAAATCTATTGGTTATTTCAAATACGGAATTATTCAAAACCAATTGTATATCATTAACAAAAACACCGTTGATGTTTATGATTTAAGAACACTTTCACTAATTAAAGAGATTGAACTTAATACAGACAATAATAAATACATTTTTTTTACTGATAACACTATATATATTTTTGCAAATCAATTGATTGTTATACATAATGATCACATTCAGCAAAAAATTGATTTACCAAAAGACTTTTCAGAAAACTTTAATTCCATACTAGTTGAAAAAACAAAAGATGGGTTACTTATTGGTTCTAAATTTTCAAATTATTGTTATCTATTTTCTAACAATCAATTTATTAGAAAAGAACTAAATCTAGAAAATACAATTGTTCAAAATTTGAGTTGGTGTAATAATAAAAATTGGCTTTGTACTACGACTGGAATTATAGAAATGGATTGTGTTTTAGGAACAAAACGAAATTTTTTTGACGGAACTAATATTTCCTACATCTACAAAACCAAAAACAACAACTATTGGATTTCTACTCTAACCGAAGGTTTATTTTATATTGAAGATTTTGACACCCAATTTATTAGCTCTAAAGAAAGTTTAACTTCATTGTGCTTTAA
Source organism: uncultured Flavobacterium sp. (assembly GCA_964498595.1). Taxonomy (GTDB): domain Bacteria; phylum Bacteroidota; class Bacteroidia; order Flavobacteriales; family Flavobacteriaceae; genus Flavobacterium. The sequence continues at coordinate 6,938 of CAZCIV010000107.1, read as the reverse complement.
AAATGAACAATTGATTGGAGGAACCAAAAATGATAAAATTTTAGCTTTAGAAAAAAATCAGTTTAAAACCATTTTTACAGGTAAAGACAACCATCAAATGGGACAAGTTTTTCATGATAAACTTTCAAATCAATTGTATTTTACTTCTTCCAAGTTTGGTGTTTTAAATTCGGAACTAAAACTAACCAAAGAATTACCCATTGCTGTTAAAAGTGTTTGCGCTGTCGATCATAAATATATTGCGTTTGCTGCCAGTAGTTCTTCAGGTTTAATTAAAACGAATGAAAATAGCAAAAGTGAGTGGGATTTGGTTTACAAGGCTTTTATCGAATTAAAAAACCTCAATTACAACAACATCATTATAAATGCTAAAGGAAAATCAACAGCTTTTGACAGTATTAACAAAACAATTTATTTTGCCACAAATAATGGTTTGTTTTATATTGGTCAAAATGGTTTACTTTCCGAATTAAAGTATAAAAACACTTCATTAAATATCACCAAACTTTCATATGAAAAAGGCATAATTTATGCTTGTAATGGTGATTTGAATGTATATCAAATTAATAAAAACATCATTTCAGAAATTAATTTTCCTACGATTATCCAAAAAGAAAATGTAGAAAAAACAATTCTTAAAGACAGACTTCTTTTTATCATTACTAACAAATACATTTTTGAGTTCGATTTGCGCATCAAAAAACTAAAGCAAATTATTCATATCAATAGCAATATTGAAGTAAGTGATATCATTCTAAAAAACAACAGCTATTACATTTCAACCAATAGAGGTTTAATCCTTAAAAAACAAGAGGTTTACAATCGCTCCAATCCAACCTTTGTTATCAAAGACATAAAAGTAAACGATAAAATTATTGACAATTTAAAACTTAATGATTTATCATATAACGAAAACAACATTCATATTGATTATAGCTTTTTATCACCAACTCCTTTTGAAGAGCACGAATTATTGTATCGAATTAACGAATCGCAATGGCAAAAAGCCGATATTTTAAATCCGGAAATAGTATTAAATTCATTAAATCACGGAAGTTATACTATTGAATTTGTACTAAATTCCGATTTAAAAAATACTACAAAAATTCATTTTATAATCAATCGTCCTTTTTGGTTACAATTCCCATTTATATTTGGAGTTTCTGTAGTTCTTTTAGTATTTATTTATTGGTATTATCGCATCAATATTAAAAAAATTGAAAAGCGAAATCAATTGGTTTTAGACAAAATCAACTTGGAAAAAAATGTAAACAAATCAAAATTGAAAGCCATTAAATCGCAAATGAATCCGCATTTCTTTTACAATGCTTTAAATACATTACAATCGTTTATATTATCGAATGAAAAGCGCTTGGCTATTGATTATTTATCGAAATTTTCAAACCTGACGCGAACGATTCTAGAAATGACAGAAAAAGATTTTATTTCAATTTCAGAAGAAGTGAAAACGCTTCAACTCTATTTAGACATTGAAAAAGGCCGTTTTGATGAAGATTTTAGTTACGAAATTCAAGTTGGGAAAAATATTGACCAAGAAAGCATCAAAATTCCTACGATGTTATTACAACCTTATGTAGAAAATGCTGTAAAACATGGATTGCTTCACAAACAAGGCGATAAAAAAGTTATCATTTTGTTTGAAACACAAAATAATGAACTACTAATCAGCATAGATGATAATGGCATTGGTCGTCAAAAAAGCAACGAATTGAATCAGATAAAAAATAAAAACCATCAGTCGTTTGCTACAGAAGCGTTACAAAACCGTATAGACTTGTTGAATGAATACAATCATAAAAACATTTCTTTAAAAATAATTGACAAACAAAATCAACAAAACCAACCTACTGGAACATTAGTAGAAATAATAATACCGATAAATATAATATGAGAGCTATAATTATTGACGATGAAAAAAGAGCGCGCTTAAACTTATCACTTCTAGTTGACGAATATTGTAAAAATGTTGAAGTGGTTGCTGAATGCGAAAATCTTCCAGAAGGAGTTAAGGCAATTCGCAAACATCAACCTGATTTGGTATTGTTAGATATTGAAATGCCGGGTCATAGTGGCTTGGAATTATTAGATTTTTTTGATGAAAATGAAGTAAAATTCAAGATTATTTTCACAACAGCCTATCATGAATATGCGTTACAAGCTTTTAAATTTTCGGCAGTAGATTATTTACTAAAACCTATTAATCCCGAGGAATTATCCAATGCTATTTCTCGAGTTGAAAAACAAAAATCAAACGAGCAAAACTATTCGCTTTTAAAAGAAACTATGAAACAAGATGTTTTAGAACGCATTGCAGTTCCTAGTGGAAGTAGCATTTTGTTTTTAGAAACCGAAAACATTGTTTTTATTAAAGATGAAGGCGCTTATTCAGAAATTAAATGTACAAATGATGTAAAACATGTGGTGAGTAGAAATTTGAAAAATTTTGAAGATATTTTATGTAGTAATCCAAATTTTGTTCGTATTCACAAATCGTATATTGTTAACGTTAATTTTGTTGTAGCCTACAATAAATCGGATGGAGGAAATTTAGTTTTAAAAAATGGTTTACAATTACCTATTTCGTCTGATAAAGTACAAACCATTTTTGACCAAATTCAAATTGTAAAACGATAAAAAATATTTAAATTTGCGCCATTCGGGATGTAGCGCAGCCTGGTAGCGTACTAGCATGGGGTGCTAGGGGTCGCTGGTTCGAATCCAGTCATCCCGACTTTCTTTTTAAATTTCTTCCATTTTAAATCCAATTTTTTTCAAATCCTCCCAAAAATCAGGATAGGATTTAGAAACTACTTCAGCTTCTTCAATGGTAATTGGAACACGAAGTGCAAGTGGTGCAAAAGCCATTGCCATTCTATGGTCTTGATAGGTTTTTATGGCAATATTTTCGTTGATTGAAGTTGAAGGTTTCAAATGCAATGATTCGTTAGTTACTGAAATTTCTGCACCTAATTTAATCAACTCTGCTTTGAGCGCTTCAAGTCTATCCGTCTCTTTTATTTTTAAAGTGTGTAAGCCATATAAATCACATCCAATTCCTAAACCAAAGCAAGTTACGGCAATAGTTTGTGCAATGTCAGGTGAAGATTGAAGATTGAAGATTAACGATTTTTGATTTTTGAAGTTGACTTTTGAGATTGATATTGAATTATCATTATTAAAAATAGTTTCTACACCAAAATCTTTATAAATTTCAATCAAAGCACAATCACCTTGCAAACTATTTACTTTGTAACTTGAAAGTGTAATTTGGGTTCCAACTTCAGACAAGGCTATAATGGAATACCAATAGGAAGCAGATGACCAATCGGACTCTACAGTTAGAAGTTGAGAGTTAGAAGTTGGGAGTGAATTAACTATTATTTTATTTCCTTGAAATGTTGTCTTCACTCCTATTTCATTCAATAGTGCTAATGTCATTTTAATATAGGGAATAGAAGTGATTTCTCCTTCCAATGTTAATTCTAAACCGTTTTCTAATTTTGGAGCAATTAATAACAAAGCTGAAATATATTGGCTACTCACATTAGCTGGTAGCGAAACTTTATTTTGAATTAACTTTTTCCCATTAATTCGAATGGGAGGAAAACCTTCATTTTCTTCATAACTAATCTCGGCTCCTAATTGATTTAAAGCTTCAACTAAAATTTTAATAGGACGCTCTTTCATTCGTGAAGAACCTGTTAGCAATACTTCTTTCCCTTCTTGTATCGCAAAAAAAGCGGTTAGAAAACGCATAGCAGTTCCAGCATGATGAACATCTATGGTTTGGGTGATGGGTGATGGGTGATGGGTATTGGTTAACGCCTTTTGCATCACTTCGGAATCGTCGGAATTAGAGGTGTTTTCTAAAATTAGATTTGGATATAAAGCCTTTAACAATAACAGCCTATTGGTCTCTGATTTGCTACCAGTGATTCCAATTCTAGACTGTTGATTGTTTACTTTTGACTTTTCTAAACGTAAATTCATTATTTTGTAACCATTTTTAATCCAACAATGGATAAAATTAATGTTGTGATGAAAAACATACGCCAAAAAGTTGCGGGTTCTTTAAAAAGAATTATTCCAACTAAAACGCTTCCTACGGCTCCAATTCCTGTCCAAACGGCATAAGCAGTACCAATTGGCAATTCTTTTGTAACTTTTACTAACAATATCATGCTAATAGAAAGGCAAATTAAAAATCCTGCATACCAAAGAAAGGAAATATTTCCTGATGTTTCTTTAGCTTTTCCGAGACAAGTTGCAAAGCCTACTTCAAATAAACCAGCTATTATGAGTAAAATCCAGTTCAATTTATTTCAGTTTATCGTTGTTGTGATGACGGTCGTGATCGCGTTTTGTTTTTAAATCCATTTTCTTATCGAAAGCGGCTTGTAAATCAACTCCTGTTTGATTAGCTAAACATAAAACCACAAAAACAACATCGGCTAATTCTTCACCTAGATCTTTGTTTTTATCCGATTCTTTTTCGGATTGTTCGCCATAACGACGGGCAATAATTCGGGCTACTTCACCTACTTCTTCTGTAAGTTGAGCCATATTAGTTAATTCATTGAAGTACCGAACACCGTGCTCCTTAATCCAATTATCAACTTCTTGTTGAGCGTTTTTTAAATTCATAATTATTTCTTTACTAATACAATTTTCTCGTTTTGTTTTAAGACAATTTGATTGAAAAGTTCTTTTAAATGAGGATAATAATCACTTTCAATAATTGGTGAGTTAACTTCAATAACACATGACAATTGAATTGTACCTAAATTCTCAGAAACTGAATATCTAAAAGAAACCATATTTTGATTCATGTTTAAATTTAAAGTCTCAGGCTTTGATTCTACAACATAACCTTCAGGAATTTTTATACTAAAGTTGTACGTATCTTTAGTAGGGAAATTAAAATCTATAGGATACGCTCTTTCTTCCGCTTTAAAAGGATTTACGTCCATTTGGTGAAAAAGCATTGGTGTAATATATATTTTAGAATCGATAATATCTGTCATAGAATTACTTGAGAAACTATACGTTTCAACAATAGGCTTAGACAAATCATTAGTATTAGTTACTTCATAATTTTCTACTGCAGAAAAATTATGTTCTTTTTCTAATTCTTGCACATAATCATCATGATTTCTATTAGCATGTCTACTTCTAAATCGAAATGCATTATAATCTGTTAATTGTTTACGTTGTTTTCCAGAAATTGAACCATCGGATTTTAATTCTGCCAAGATTGAAATAGTTTCTAATGATACTTTTTTAGGATATAAATCTACCATTTCAGAGGTTCCATTTTTTCGCACTAGTCTTCCAAACCAATTCAAAGCATTTTCTGGAATGATATTAGGAACAGCATTTTTATTTGTAGCATCTAACAAAACTACTGAACCATTACTTAATTCTACTCCTGCTATCACATAATTAAATCCATTTCTACTTGGAAAGATTGGTATTCCATTTGAACGAGTACTTAATAAAATGGGACTAGCATTTAATTTGGCATAATTTAACATTGAAACTAACAATAAGTTAATGTCTGCAGTGTTACCTGTTTTCTCTTGATATGCCTTTTTTACTCCTTTGTCTGAATAATACCCTACGTATCCATTCCAATTTAATCTGTTTTTTATGTAACTAAAAATGGTTATTATTTTATCTTCTGATGTTGTTGCTTCTTTTAATAATGCATTTAGATCATCTTCATAGAAATTTGCTTTATTTAATTGACCACCAAAATCTTCATTGTCGTAAATTGTTTTTACGACAGACTCCCAATCTGATGAATATGATTTTGTTGGAGAATTTGGATATTTTGTCATAGATAATTCATGTAAGATAGATGAAGTATAATTGTCTAAATTATTAACGAAAGATTCTTCTTTTAGAGCAGGAACATTTTCAACTAAATAATTAGTCCTATTTTCAACAAATTGAATTTCGGTAGTAACTCTTTCCGATTTAGCCGTACCTGCTCTACTTACATCTACATATGAGTATGAATATGGCATTCTTTTATTATCTGAATTTCTTGTCACTTTGATATTACTAAAACCTTTAGTAAAAGTATTGTATACAAAATATTCAGGGATTAATGTAGTATACTCAGAGTAGTTTACTGGAATATTTTTTTGGAAAGACCATTCAGGAAAATTTGAAATAAAAGGAGATTTAATAGTGTATGCGTATTCAATTATTGAACCCTCTTTTACATTTGGCATAACGATTTTTGTTTCAGACCAAAAATTGTTAATTTTTTCTGTAAATTCACCACTAGACTTAAGCTTTGTCTTTTCAATTTCCCCATTCACAAGATTATACGTTACACCTTTAGAAAAACTTACCGTTTCTTTCTTCCCATCAATATAGTGTCTAATTTTTCTATTTGCCCACTCAAAACCTTCTTTTTTATAAATTTTAATTTTAACTAGTACTTCTGTTGTTATTGAAAAACCATTCATTTCTTCATAATTAAACGATGTTTTCCCTTTTTCAAATAAAACTGCTGCAACTGCTGAAGTATCCTTGGGATGTTTTGTCTCTTTTAATTCTTCAATGGTAACTTTTCCAAGTTCATATTCTTGAGAATATACAAATGTTGTAAAAAGTAAAAAAATCAATAGTTTTGTTTTCATATATGTAAAATTATTTATTAAAAGTCTCATTTGGTATCGTCTTTTATTTGTTGGTGTTTATCTCAGAAATATTTATTTTCATAGAAGTTCTATGATTCTCAATTGTTCCAACAAACTTATTGTTAATGACGATTTCATAAATTTCATTTTGTTATTCTTTAATTGTAAGTTTTGAGTTATCGTATTTTACAATTTGCTCGATAAATTGTCTATAATTTTCATATTCTGATTTATCATAAACGCCTTGTTTTATTAACAATAGTC
>CAZCIV010000106.1:5734-7915 GCA_964498595.1 uncultured Flavobacterium sp. | reverse complement strand
AGTTCGTACAAAAATTTAGTTTCCTTTTTTGCTGAAGAAGAAAAGATTTCGGCAGCCGAACTTCGTGAGATTTTAGCCTTAATCGAAAAAAAGAAATAGTATGGAAAATCTGCTGATTTATTTCCTAAAAGCAAACGGACTCATCATTTTATTTTATTTGATGTACGTGCTATTTCTTCGCAAAGAAACCTTTTTTGTTTCCAATCGTTGGTATTTGATTAGTGGTTTGGTTTTATCTTTGATATTACCTTTAGTCACGTTTACCAAAACCATTTGGGTTGAACCAACACCAATTCTTGAATCCTATGAAGAAGCGATTCCAATTACCTACAACACAATTGAAGTTCCTGCACAAGAAAATCCAATAGATTGGTCTTTAATATTGACATCAGTATATGTTATAATTTCGATTTTAATTTTGGTAAAAATCGGAATTGAATTGGTTTCCTTTTTTAGTAAAATCAATAAACATACCAAACAAAAAGAATCACAATACACTATAGTACAAACCGACACAACAGAAAATCCTTTTTCGTTCTTTCATTACATTGTAATTAATCCGAATCGATTTTCTGAAGAAGAATTCCAACATATTTTAACGCACGAAAGCATTCATGTAAAGCAAAAGCATTCAATAGATGTATTACTTGGAAAACTATTTTGTGCCTTCTTTTGGGTAAACCCAATCATTTGGTTCTACCGAAAAGCGATGTTACAAAACCTTGAATTTATTGCCGATAGCGAAACTTTTCAACAAATCGAAAACAAATACGAATATCAAAGAACCTTATTAAAAGTAGTGACTCATCAACACGACTTAAGTATTACCAATCAATTTTATCAATCATTAATCAAAAAACGAATCGTTATGTTACACACAAATCAATCACACAAAAGAAATGTTTGGAAGTATGCCACCATTCTTCCATTGTTAGTCGGTTTCATGTTATTGTTTCAAATTGAAACCATTGCACAAGTAAAAGAAAATCCAGAAAAAGCTCATACCGTAAAAGTTGAAGCCATTGGTTTTAGTTGGGATAAAAAGGCAACTGATGAAGAAATGAAATCAGATGCAACACAATTAAAAAGCCAAGGAATTGATTTTAAGTTTTCAAACGTAAAACGCAATAAAAACGGAGAGATTATTGCTATTAAAATTGAATTTACCGATGGTAAAGGCAATAAAGGGGTAAAAGAAATAGATGGCGATGAACCAATTGAACCTATTTATTTTAGTGCCGAAAAAGGAAAAATCGGATTTACCGCTGAACCTGATTATTCGGACTATGTTATAGATAAAAAACTTTCAAAAATTGCTGGATCAGAAGTTAAAGTTAAAAAAATAGTTACAGAAGAAATATTAGATCTTCCAGAACCTCCAACGCCACCAACTCCTCCAAATCATCCTTACGAAAATTTTATAGATCCTCCACTACCTCCAGATTTTCCAAACGTTCCAGACTTACCATCAAACTTTGATAACAAAAAAGCGATGGCTAAGTATGAAAAGGCAATGGCACAATACGAAAAAAAGATGAAAGCCCTTGAGCCTAAAATGAAAGAATTCGAGAAGAAAATGGAAGCTTTTGAAAAAGAAATGAAGCTGAAAGAACCTGATATGAAACAATTTGAAGAAGAGATGAAAGTTTTTGAAGAAAAAATGAAAGTCTTTGAAAAAGAAATGGAAGTCTATCAAAAAAAGCTAGAAGCATCAACAGAATATTATATCAACGGAGAAAAAGTAACAAAAGAAGAAGTTGACAAAATGCAACCTAATGAAATTAAATCGGTTAACGTAAGAAAAAATAGTACTCCAAACCGAATTGAAATCAAAAAAACTGAAATCAAAAAAACCAAATAACCAAAAAATCCCGATTCATTCGGGATTTTTTATTTTTATATCTTTGCCAAAAATTTAACCATGTATAAACTACTTGCCAAACTCAACAAAGCCCTTTTACCCAGTTTTACCAAACAAGGTTTAGATCCCATCAAAGCAAAAAAGTGGCAAAAAGCAATTATAGCATATCGTTATTGGGTTACAGTGAATAGTTTGAAATAAGTATTATAAATAACCCCACCGTCAATTCGAGTGATTTTAGATTTTAAAAATGCTAATTTTTGAAATCTAAAATTGTATCGAGAGCTGTAGAAACGATTTTCATTCATTAGTTCTCGATA
>CAZCIV010000106.1:0-5634 GCA_964498595.1 uncultured Flavobacterium sp. | reverse complement strand
CATTTTGTATTCGTAAATCTTAGGCTTTACAAATACAAAACACTCGAAATGACGCAGGTAAAATTAGAAGTTTAAAAGAGCATAACCTAAAATCTAAATAAGACGAGAACTGTAGAAACGAAACAACCCCACCGTCAATTCGAGTGATTTTAGATTTTAAAAATATTAATTTTGAAATATAAAATTGTATCGAGAACTATAGAAACGATTTTCATTCATTAGTTCTCGATACATTTTGTATTCGTAAATCTTAGGCTTTACAAATACAAAACACTCGAAATGACGCTGGTGAAATTAGAAGTTTAAAAGAAAATAACCTGAAAGCTATATAAGCCGAGAACTATGGACTTATATGTTTCAAAATCAATACCTCAAAGCAGAAAAAATTTCCTTATCCCCTAATTTCGCTCTACCATTTAAAAACGACAATTCCATTAAGAAATTCATTTGCACGATTTCGCCCCCTAATTGTTCTACCAATTCACAAACCGCTTTTGCCGTGCCTCCTGTGGCCAAAACATCATCGTGAATTAAAATCTTATCGCCTGGTTGAATCGCATCCACGTGCATTTCTAAAGTATCGGTTCCATATTCCAATTCATAAGAAGCGCTAATCGTATTAAAAGGCAATTTTTTAGGCTTACGTACCGGAATAAACCCAGCATTTAATTTTTGCGCCAATAAAATTCCAAAGAAAAAACCACGACTCTCTACTCCTATTACCTTATCAATTTTCTGATTTTGCAGCGAATTAACCAATGTTTCCAAACAAAATGCCGTCGCTTCAGGCGAAAGCAACAACGGAGTTATATCTTTAAACCCAATCCCAGGTTTTGGAAAATCTTGAATATCACGAATATAGTCTTGTAAGTTCATTTTTATTTACTTTTTTTCACATTAGGGTTTGCAAGTTACACAATTATATCTATATTTGCACTCACAAAATCGGCCTCGTGGCGCAACTGAATAGCGCATCTGATTACGGCTCAGAAGGTTACAGGTTTGAATCCTGTCGAGGTCACAAAAGCCCTGCAATTGCAGGGCTTTTTTTATTTTTATTACCTCAAAAACTACTCACTACAACTTTTTCATCTCCAAATTCGATACCACTTCCATTTTTAATCCCATAGTATTTAAAATGGTAGTCATACTACCTTGAACCTTAGTAAACATACCCACATTGTAATCAAAATAACTATCAAAATCCATAGTTACGTTAGGCATCATTTGTTGGGTTAAAGCAACACTTTGCTGGTCTTCAATACTCATTTCGCTCATCATCTGTTGCATGTTTGGCATAGCAGCTGTCATTGACGAATTTTCAGATTGCATAGTCGCAGAAGATGCAAAAGGATTTTTACTTTTATCCGAACTCATTTTATAATTCAATTGCGCTACCCCATTGCTAATGCTTTTGGCCAAAACATCAATAGTATAAATACCCGCATTAGCTTGCAATTGATCACCCTCTTGCACTTTCCCTTCTGGTAAAGCTAAAAGCGTTAAATAATCATAAGGCAACACGTCTATTATGTCGGTATCTTCATCAATTTTAAGAGTAATTTGCTTTACAGGTTGTGCTTCTTTAATAGTATATCCCGGTTTTAATACTCCCGATTTAGCGTCAAATTCAACATACACCGCTACTTTTATACTTTCCGATTGCCCTCCTACCGATAACGAATTGTCGGTAGCACTGGCATATACTAGCGCATTCCCTTGAGCAGTAGTTACCAATGATATCTTTTTTATGAACGTAAAATTACCATTTGTATCCACTTTAAAATCGCTCTTTATGGCTCCAGATGGAACATTCGCTAAGGTAGCCAAAACCCTTCCTTTCGAATCGGTAACAGAAAAATCCAACACATGCAACGTTCCCGAAGCATTACCATTGGCAGCAACACTTGTAATGCTCATTAAAAATTTCGTTTTACTTTTAAATTGCTCCTTCATGTTCATTCCCATCACAGAAGTGGTAACATTATCAATTTGCGAAGCTACAAACGTGTATTTTTTCCCTACAGCCCATTTATATGTAAAATCAACCGCAGCAGATGATGTTGCCGCTTTTGGTGCCGGAGCTGCTGGTTGTATTTCAGCAGTGGTAGTCGTAGCTACAACAGCTACTGGAGCAGTAGCAACTGGAACTATTTCTGGTGTTTCATCTTCTGTTTGAAACGAGGTTGTATACTGATTCGTACTAGCTGGTACCGCCTCAGATAAAGGCACTTCATCAAAATATCGCAATTTATACCCCTTAGCGGTCTTCGTAATTTTTGCTGTTACCTCAACCCCCATATCCGTAAAGTATAAGTTTTGTTTCACCGTACCCAATGCCTTGTCTTCGAAGATAACCATCACCGCATTATCGGTAGTTTTTAAATCGGTTACTTTTACATTGGTTTGTGCCGTAGCGTTTTGCTTAATACCATTTACCACCAAATAAAACGGATTCAAATCTTCTGAAAACACTACTAAATTAGAGGTTTGTGCCCAAGAACTCAAAGTACAAACAAAAAGTAAACCAAAGAATAATATTATTTTTTTCATGCTCTATGTGAATTTTGAGGCTAAAAATACAAAATTGATGCCAAATGTTACATGTATAGCCCAAACATGGCAAATAGATGAGAAAAAAAAGAACCTAAACCAAGGCATATTACTTCATCAACTTTTTCAATTTCTTTGAAAGCAGCTTCAAGTTTCCGTTTTACGCAGTAAAAGCTCTCATTCCGCCAAAATAGAAACGTAAGTTCAGCGAAGCTAAATCTCCTACACAGTAGGCTTTTGCTTTACGCAGTAAAAGCCAACCCTATCACCCATCACCCATTACCCATCACCCTTCCTAATTGGAAACAAAACACCATAACAAAAACCACTCACTAATCCCCCAATATGCGCTGCATTATCAATTCTGCCGCTACCAATAAGCCCCATAACCAAATTTATCCCAATATAAGCTAACAAACTATACAAAAAGCCCGAATGTATCTTATATGGAAACGATTGATAAATAATAGCCGCAATAAAATAACCATACAATCCAAAAATAGCACCCGAAGCTCCCACACTTATCGTAGCATCATACCACATACAACTAGCCACACTAGCCACAATTCCGGTAACAATATACAGCAATAATAAACGCCACTTTCCTAGCAAAGATTCCAAAAAGAGCCCCGCAAAAAATAACGCCATCATATTCATTAGTAAATGAAGAAAACCTCCGTGAAGAAAAATACTACTCAACAAACGCCAAATTTCACCTTCTGAAACCAAGGGCTTAAAATTAGCACCAAAACGCAACAAATCGCCACCCTTAACATGCATAAACCCAAAGCCAAAGAAAAACAACAAAAGGAAAATCAACACATTCAAATGAATCAATACAGGAGTTGTAAAAAAGCCTTTTTTGGGCACTAATAAAACAAGAAAATCCTCCAAATCAGATTTGGTTTTTAAAGTTCCATTTTTATACAATTTAATTCGTGTTGGATTTAATTTAACGAATAGAAAAATCAGAAAAACCACAAGAGTACCAATACCCCAACTATAAAAGATCCACTCAAAAGTTGTCCCTAATCGCGATTCAAACGTGCCATGTTTTCTTTTAAAAACAACAACATCTTTAGAATCTGCATAAAAACCTCTGCTTATTGCAGCTTCAAAACTCACTAACTCATCCGATTTACGATACTTCTCTAAATAAGAAAAATTGGAAAAATTGGTGACCCTAAATAAACGCTCTGATTCTTGTATAAATACGTTGGCTAGTCTAGCTTTTTCATTGGGCGACAAGTTATTATTTATTCGTTTGGTATAATTCTCCCCTATCCAATAGGTACAAGCAAATCCATTCGTATCCCTAGCCGTATTAAACATAGGAATAGCAAGGTACAATTCAAAATTTAAATGCTGACCATACTTCCCTGAAACACTTGAGGTTTTATACATTCCCAAATGAGTCGTATCTAAATAAAATACATTTACGTCATAATATTTTGATTCGGGTAACTTGGAAATCTCTGTTATACGATGCACTTTCGTAAGGGTTCCTGTAGCTTTATCAATATAGTTTTGGGCAACTATTGTTGGAACACACATTGATGAGGCAATAATAAGTTGTATTCCAAAAGTGTCTTTTCCAGGTGCCAACTGTAGAATATGCAAACGCGGGCGAATAATAAAGTACACCAATAAAATAGAAATGAGCATCGGAAATATAATATCGATGTACATTTCGTTGACAGCTACCCATTTTGTATAAATACAGAAGAACCAATTCAAAAAAGTGTACCCCACTATAAAAAGCAAGGAAATCAAAATATAAGGTAAAATAAGAATGGATAAGCGAACCGAAAAATGCTTCATGAAAACCACTTAATTACTTCATCAACTTTTTCAATTTCTTAGTGGGTTTCATGTTGTTCTTTTCATTTTTACAATAAGCAATCAACAAGTCAACCACACGATTATGAATTTCATCATCCGATAATTTAGTTCCTTTGTTTTCCAAAACTACTTTTGGCATAGTCGTTACATACAAGCCAAACAAATCATTATTTCCATCAGTTAATTCAGCTGCTTTAGAATCGATAGAAAACGTATAATCCGTTCCTTCCATCCACTTTAAAATGTATTGCATTGCCGACAAACGATTCAAATTGTTTTCCTCGTGTGGCGTACTCAATAAAAAGGTAGCGCACTCCAGTACTTTGGGCTCTGCTTTTACATAATCTTCCATCTTTTGTAAAGAACCCGCATCTAAAGAAGTATAATCTTGAGCAAACAAATTCAAACTACTAAATACTAAAACCAAACATAAAATTACTTTTCTCATAAATATAAAATTAAAATTAATTATCACTTGTCATTCCGAGCCCGCTAGGAATCTCCTAACCCTAGGCACACGCTTCACGCAGTCAAAGCTGTCATTCCGCCAAATAGAAACGTAAGTTCAGCGAAGCTAAATCTCCTAACCCTAGTCACACGCTTTACGAAGTACAAGCCTGTCATTCCGCCAAACAGGAATCTCCTACAAAGTAGGCTGTTGCTTCAAGCAGTGAAGCCGATCCTTTTCACTTCTCCCTTTTCACTTTTCACTTTTCACTTTTTACTTTTTACTTTTTACTTTTTACTCTTTACTTCTCCATCCAAATAATACCAAGGAATTCCTAATAACCCATCCATATACTCTATCTTAACCTTATTATTGATCTGATACTCTTCATATTCTTCCTGAGAAACACTAATATCTTCGGCATCATAGTGATGTCCCCAAGGTTTTACTTTAACATAGTACGTTCTTCTACCTTTACTACTTCTACTAATATGCTTATCAATCACCTCGGTTTGATATTCCTTAGGTTCAGAATAATCAAACGTACAATTCACAGCCACAACAGCACTATAACTATAGATAAAAAAACTAAAAACTACCGAACCATAAATCCACCACTTGTCTTTATTGGAATCCGAAATTTGTCGATGGGTAACCAACAAAAACAAACAAATTCCCACAAAAGCAATCGTTCCTACAGTAATAACCGCTACATAAGAATCCGTTTCATAATCTAACAAAGTCCGAACTACAATAGCCCAAGCAGGTAAATCAATAAAATCCGCTACATC
>CAZCIV010000105.1:0-7932 GCA_964498595.1 uncultured Flavobacterium sp. | reverse complement strand
TTTTTTCTGGTAAAATCGTTCGCATCACATCTTCATAACCTTCCACTTTTTTATTACCATAAATGGAAGTTGGTAATAATGGATATTGTGTTCTGTCCGAAGTCAAGCAAAAATCATCAGGTTGATTAAAAGGTTTAAAACCAGCGAAAGGATGCGTGGAGCCCCACAGTGTTAAGACTTTTACACCTAACATAGCTGCAATGTGCGCATTTCCTGAATCCATAGAAAGCATGATGTCTAAATTAGAAATCACTTCTAATTCTTGTTTGAATTTTAATTTTCCGGCTAAAACAATTACGTTATCATGTTGGTCTTGCAATTGATTCAGTAACTGAATTTCTTTTTCTCCTCCACCAAATAAGAAGATTTTTTGATTTTTATTTTCAGCTAAACCATCAATTACTTCTTGCATTAAATCCAAAGGATAAACTTTACTTTCATATTGTGCAAAAGGCGCAATTCCAATCCAATTTTGATTTTTAGCTCCTGTGATTGAAAGAACTTCTTCTGATAAAATGGCTTTCTCTGGAAATTGAGGATTCGATAAATCAATAGCAAATCCAAGTTGTTTGAACGTGTCTACATGTCTTTCTACCATTGGTTTAACTGGAGCAAAAACTTTATTTGTTAAATTCGTTAACGCTTTCTTTTCAGCTCTTCCTTTATCAGTTGCGGCTACTTTTTTTCCGCTTAAAGCGAATAAGGTTCGAACTACTTTGGAACGAAGTACATTGTGCAAATCGGCAACCGCATCAATGTTTAATTTTCGTAAATCGGAAAATAATCGAAGTAAACCGATAAATCCTTTATGACGTTTATTCAAATCCACACCATAGAAATTCACATTCGGAATTCCGTCAAAAAAAGGTTGAAAAAATGGTCGGGATACAACGGTAATTTTTACTTCGGGATATTGCAAAACTAAGGCTCTCAACACAGGAACTGTCATTGCGACATCACCCATAGCTGAGAGCCTTATTACCAATATGTGTTTTGGTTTAGACATCAATTTGATGACTATTTTTTATTCTGATACAACACTGGATTCAACTCCTCGTCGTTGTACATTTTCATTTGTTTGTACACTTTCATGTATTTGTCACCATTAGCAATATCAGTCAATAATTCGCTAATTGAAGTAAACATATCGTTTTTTTGGTCTAATAATACATTCAATTTTTCTTGACATTTTGCTCTGTGTTCAGCCGTTGCTTCTGCACGCGTTGCTTCTTCGTTCATGTGGTAAATTTTCAAAGCTAAAATCGACAAACGGTCAATTGCCCAAGCTGGACTTTCCGTGTTGATTTTTGCATTTGGTTTTACTTGAACATCTTTGTATTTATCTAAGAAATAACTGTCGATGTATTCCACCATATCCGTACGAACTTGGTTGGAAGCATCAATTTTACGTTTTAAATCTAAAGCTGCAACCGGGTCAATATTTGGATCACGAACGATATCTTCATAATGCCATTGCACGGTGTCTACCCAGTTTTTTGCAAATAACAAATATTCAATAGTTCCTTTTTCATAAGGATTTACAACAGGTTGATACACATCGTCAATAATGTGATACGTTTTGATACTTTGTTCAAAAATGGGAAATGCAAATTCAGCAAACATAATTATCTCTTTTAAATTGATACAAAAATAGCGATTTTTTGTACTTTTATCCTGAATTACAAAAAATAAAATCGATGCACATTCATTATATCTCCGAACAAAACAGTATTCTTAATCATTTTTTGGCGCAAATTCGCGATGTGAACATCCAAAAAGACAGCATGCGTTTTAGAAAAAACATTGAGCGTATTGGAGAAATAATGGCATACGAATTAAGTAAAACACTTGATTACAAAAATATCGATGTGCAAACACCTCTTGGCATCAAACACACTACAACTATTGCCGAGCCTGTAGTTTTATGTTCGATTTTACGTGCTGGTTTAGCCTTGCATCAAGGTTTTATGAGCTTTTTTGATAATGCAGAAAACGGATTTGTTTCGGCTTATCGTCATCATTATGACAATGATGATAAGTTTGAAATTTTAGTGGAATATCAAGCAGCGCCATCATTCGAAGGGAAAAATTTGATTTTAATTGATCCAATGTTGGCTACTGGACAATCATTAGTAGCGGTACTTCACAAATTACATTTGGAACAAAAACCAAAAGAAATTCACATTGCTGTTGTTATTGCAACTCCTGAAGGAATTGAATACTTAGAGAAAAACGTTCCTGAAAATTGTCATTTATGGGTAGCGGTTTTAGATGAAAAACTAAACGAACACAACTACATTGTTCCAGGTTTAGGGGATGCTGGAGATTTAGCTTACGGAATTAAATTATAATTGCATTATAAAGAAAAATATTCCAAATCCCGTTAATGCATAAACCACAATTTCTTTCACCCAATTGTTTTCGATTTTCTCGATAAAATTAGCTCCAATTATAGCTAAAGGTCCGAAACAAAACGCTAAACAACCATTGTTTTTATTGGCAGAAAGTACATAAATTCCAACTCCGAGTATAAACGAAAATAAAATGGTTTTGTGTGAAGACTGCATGTTCAAGGCTTTGTTTGGCACATCAAAAACATGCATCACAAAGAAAAACAAACTTATTGAGGTAAATAAAGCCAAAGCAATTCGTTGGTAAATATTTTCAAAGTAATAAAAGTCAAAACTGATATACGTTTTATCTAACAAGGTACTCATTAAGGTATTATCAAGAATACTATTCGCAAGAAAAAACAAAATGGTTACGGCGAATAACGCAATGAAAGGAATTATCCAATTTCGGTAATCTTTGGATACGTGAAGAATGATAGCGATGAACACCAAAACAATGTAAAAAATACTCCAAAAGTGAAATAAAGCCGCTAGAAAAATCCAAAACGACGCATCAAAAATTTTCTCATTTGTTTGCAATAAAGATTTTAAAGAAATTAATCTTCTTAATGCCAAAAGCAATAAAAAGTTAGAAATAATGATGTTTTTATTCTGGAAAATAGAGGAAAAGAACAAAAGAAAAATAAAAAACAACAATAAGGCGTAATTGTTTCCTTTGGTTAATCCGTTCTTAAGCGTAATGAAATTTAAAACAAATAATGAAGCGAAAAGCAGTAGATACAAGCCAAATTGTTCCACATAATAAATCCAATCTGCATTAGGTTGTGCTAACGCGATTATCTTTACAGAAAAGAAAAAAAGTGATAGAATACCTACTACTAAATAATTAAATGGTCTTGTTTTACTAAAAATGCTTGCTAACATCCGAATATTTTATATTTTTGTGGTGTAAATATAATACTTTATCAAAATGAAATCATTTTTTGAAGGAATACAATCACTTTTCGTAGATTTTTTATTATTACCAATGGATTGGTTAAGAGAACTAGAATTAACTAATTGGTGGACTGCAAATATCTTAAACTGGATTTTTATTATTATCTGTTGTGCAGCTATGACTTATTGGATTAAGCAATTGAACATCTTCAAAGCAAACAATGAAGATGAGCAAGATACTACTGCACACTCATTTTTAAAATAATCTTAAGATATTAGCAAGGATTATAAATCCTTACCAATATCTCTTCTAAAATACATCTCATCAAATTGTAGCATAGCTATACTTTGATAAGATTTTTTTATGGCTTCTTGAAAGTCATTTCCATACGAAGTTACCGCAATAACTCGACCTCCGTTAGTCACTATTTTTCCGTTCTCTAATTTTGTTCCCGCATGAAATGGAATAGAATCGGTGATGTTTTCCAATCCAAAAATTTCTTTTCCTTTTTCGTAATCTTCAGGATAACCGCCTGAAACCACCATAATCGTTGTAGCGGCTCTTTCATCAATTTCCAAAGTAATTTTATCTAATTCTTGATTTGCGATGGCTTCAAAAATTTCAACTAAATCACTTTTTAATCTTGGCATTACCACTTCTGTTTCTGGGTCGCCCATACGAACGTTGTATTCGATAACCATAGGTTCGCCTTTAACGTTGATTAATCCGATGAAAACAAATCCTTTATATTCGATTCCGTCTATTTGTAAACCTGTAATCGTTGGTTGTACAATTCGAGTTTCGATTTTTTCTAATAAAACTGCATCAGCAAATGGAACTGGAGATACTGCTCCCATTCCGCCTGTGTTTAATCCAGTATCGCCTTCTCCGATTCGTTTGTAATCTTTTGCTGTTGGTAATACTTTATATGATTTTCCATCAGTTAAAACGAAACAACTTAATTCGATTCCGTCTAAAAATTCTTCGATAACTACTTTTGAACTCGCTTGTCCAAATTTAGCTCCAACTAACATATTTCGTAATTCGGCTTTCGCTTCTTCTAAATCAGATAAGATTAAAACGCCTTTTCCAGCGGCTAATCCGTCTGCTTTTAAAACGTATGGCGCTTCTAACGTTTCTAAAAATTGGCAACCTTGCCCTACGGTTTCTTTGGTGAAACTTTCGTAACGAGCGGTTGGAATGTTGTGTTTTACTAAAAATTCTTTGGCAAATTCTTTACTTCCTTCTAATTGTGCTCCCAATTTTGAAGGTCCAATTACGGGAATATGATTGATTTGAGCATCATTTTTGAAGAAATCATAAATTCCTAACACCAATGGATCTTCTGGTCCAACCACAACCATTGCTACTTTTTCTTGTAAAACAAAAGCTTTAACAGCATCAAAATCATTCGGATTTAAAGCTACATTTTTTGCGATGGATGCTGTTCCTGCATTTCCAGGCGCAACAAAAAGAGACGTACATTTTGAAGATTGAAGCATTTTCCAAGCCAGTGCATGTTCGCGACCGCCAGAACCAAGTAGTAAAATAGTCATTTTGTGTGTTGTTATGTTGTTTGGCAAAAGTACTATTTCTTAAGAAGAAAGAAAAAAGAAAAAAGAAGAAAGATTATTTTCAGATTTATTACTTTTGGATAAATTCCAACGAATGTTCAACTTGTTTCATCTTTCTTTAAAATTAAGCGGTTTTCCTATTGCGAAAGCTCAGGCTGATTTTGAGAAAATTCTACAAATTTCGGAAGCAGATTATCCCGATTATCTCGAAACTAAAAAGCGAGAAATTGTGGAATTTCATTTGAAAAACAACACTTTTTATCAAAATTTAGTTGGAAAAGATAGCTATGAGAATTGGAAAGAATTACCTGTTCTAACCAAAAAAGATTTACAAAAACCTTTAAAAGACCGACTTTCCAAAGGCTATTCCGAAAAAAAGGTTTTCGTAAATAAAACTTCGGGTTCGAGTGGCGATCCATTTGTTTTCGCAAAAGACAAAGAGGCACATGCGATTACTTGGGCTTCGATTATTTATCGTTTTGGTTGGTATGGTGTTGATTTTAATTCGTCGTATCAAGCACGATTTTATGGAATTCCGTTGGATTTTATTGGGTACAGAAAAGAACGTTTGAAAGACTTTTTGAGTAAACGATATCGTTTCCCAATTTTTGATTTATCGGACAAAGTTTTAGATGGTGTTTTGGAACATTTTAAGACGAAAAAGTTTGATTATATCAATGGTTACACGAGTTCGATTGTGCTTTTTGGAAAATATTTACAAGCGCGAAATATCATTTTAACCGATGTTTGCCCAACGTTGAAAGTTTGTATGGTGACATCGGAAATGTTGTTTGAAGAAGACAAAATCTTGCTTGAAAAACATTTAGGAATTCCAGTTGTGAATGAATATGGTGCTTCGGAATTAGATTTGATTGCTTTTCAAAATCCAAATGACGAATGGCAAGTAAATTCAGAAACCTTATTTGTGGAAATTTTAGATGAAAACAACCAACCTGTTCCGTATGGAAAAGAAGGAAAAGTGGTCATTACTTCATTGTACAACAAAGCGCATCCATTTATTCGTTATGAAATTGGTGATGTTGGGATTTTAGATGAAAAAAGTACATTGAAAAAACCCATTCTAAAAAAATTAATTGGAAGAACCAGCGATATAGCACATTTACCCAGTGGGAAAAAATCACCAGGATTAACATTTTACTACGTAACCAAAAGCATTATTGAAGACGACGGAAATGTAAAAGAATTTATCGTACGCCAAACAAAATTGGATAGTTTTGAGATTGATTATGTGAGTTCAGCAGAATTGACTTCGGAACAAATTCAGGAAATTGAAAAAGCGATTGCGAAATATTTAGAACCCGGATTACATTTTACTTATAACCGAAAAGAAGTTTTGGAACGCACCAAAAGAGGAAAATTGAAGCAATTTCAGTCGATGATATAATTTTTAAACACGAATTTCACGAATTAGCACAAATTACTCGTAACGTTAAACCCTTTCAAAGCGAAGCTTCTTATATTATCTACACTAAATTTAGCAAACTTTGCGAAAAACTTGAAAACTTTGCGTTAAAACCTAATTTCTGTACTTCATAAAACCGCGATACATCCAGTGCAACATGTAATAAGCTGATTGGAAAACATTGAGCTTTTCAACTTCTCTATAAAATTGCCATTGATATTGAATTAAATCCGATTTTTTTCTGGAAAGTGAATTTTCTCTGATTCTATAAATAGCTTGTGTTTTCTGAATTCCGTGTGCGAATGGAATGACTTTTAAATAATTCAACCACAATCCCATGTCTTGGCGTTTTCGGATTAATGGCATGTACTTTTTTCCTAATTTTTTAATATTCAAAAAAGCTGTCAAACAACTTATAGAATTGGATTTTAAAATATCGGTATAAGTAACTTTGTGTGGCACAATAAAATCAGAATAGACAAATTCTAATTGTTCATTAGCTCTTTTATAAGACGAAAACACAAACGGAATTTCGGTTTCTTGAATAGTTTTGATATTGTTTTCGATGAAGGTTGGAAACCAAATATCATCGGCATCAATAAACGTCATATAATCTCCCGATGCTTTCTCAATTCCAATATTTCGAGCTACAGCTGGACCCGAATTTTGACTTAATTTATGAAATTGGATGCGATTGTCGTTTTGAAGTATCGATAAAACTACACTTTCGGTTTCATCTGAAGAACCATCATCTACAATAATCATTTCCCAATTAGAATAAGTTTGATTTTGCACCGATTGAATGGTTTCAGCAATAAATTTTGCAGAATTATAGGAAGGTGTAATTATAGAAACTAAAGCGTTCATTAGTAGGCTTTTTTCTCACCTTTTATGGCATTAATTACAGTAGCAAAAATAATTTTAATATCTAACAATAGCGACCAGTTTTCTAAATAGAAAATATCGTATTTTACTCTATTAATAATGTCTTTCTCTGTTTCAACCTCTCCTCTAAATCCGTTGGTTTGGGCCAAGCCAGTGATTCCAGGTTTAATAAAATGACGTACCATAAATTTGTCTACGCTTTTTGCATACATTTCGGTATGACTTACCATGTGAGGTCTTGGTCCAACAACTGACATATCGCCTAACAAAACATTGAAAAACTGAGGCAATTCATCGATACTCGTTTTTCGAATAAATTTTCCAATTTTAGTGATTCTTGGATCATTTTTTTGAACTTGTTCTAAATCAGCAATTGGATTCAAATGCATAGATCGAAATTTAAAACAATAAAACTCTTCATAATTTAATCCGTTTCTTTTTTGTTTAAAAAACACAGGTCCTCTTGATTCTAATTTAATCAATAAAGCTATAAGCGGGGTTAACCATGATAAAATTGTAATAATTATAATCATAGAAAAAACAACATCAAAAAAACGCTTAACTCTTTTATTTACTTCTTTATCTAATGGAATCGTTCTAAGGGCTATAATGGGTATATAACCATAATACTCTACAGCTAAATTTCTTAAAAAAGTATTTTTACTATCAGGTAAAAATTTTATAGTTTTTAAATTATTATCTGCAAAATGGATAAAACTATTAATTTCTCTATTCGTTAAAGTGTTGATTGATATATAAATT
>CAZCIV010000104.1:1159-8083 GCA_964498595.1 uncultured Flavobacterium sp. | reverse complement strand
TTATTAAATTTTGGAGCTTATTCAATTCCAGATGTTGGAGGTTGGTTATTAACAGCTTGTGGACTTCTATTGACTGCAATTGTTCTAAAAGAATACAAATTTAAAAAAGCAACATAATGAAAATTTTATCTTATTTTTTCTTTTTTACGCTACTTATTTCTTGTGTAACAAAAGAAGCAGAACCAATTAAGTTAAATTCAGACGCATGTGAGTTTTGTAAAATGAAAATTTCAGATGGAAAATTTGGTGCTGAATTAATTACTAACAAAGGAAGAATTTATAAGTTTGATGATATGCATTGTATGATTAGTTACCACAAAGAAAATCTAACAACAAATATTCAATCTTTTTATATCCATGATTTTAGCCAAAATAATATTTTGATTCCTGCTGAAACTGCTTTCTATGTGAAAGGTGGGGAGATTAATAGCCCAATGCGTGGCAATATAATTGCTGTAAAAACAGAGGAAGAAGCAAATAAAGTAATTGAAAAATATAAAGCAAATCCAACATCTTGGAGTGAAATAATTAAATAAAATCAAATGAAATATTTTTTAATTATTTTCCTTTTTTTTTCACTTTCTCTAAAAGCCACCACTATTCACGTAGGTAAAAAATATGCAATTAAGTCTGTTAAAAGAGGAATTAGTTTAGCTAAAGTGGGTGATACAGTTATTGTACATAGTGGATGGTACAAAGAAGGAAATATAATAATTGATAAAAAAATTGTTTTTTTAGGTAAAGATTTGCCAGTTTTAGATGGTGAAAAAAAGCATGAAGTTTTATCAATACATGCTGATAGTGTTGTAGTTGATGGCTTTAAAGTAATTAGAAGCGCTTATGCAACTATTACAGATCCATGCGGTATCAAAGTTTACAATAAAAGTCATGTTTTAATTCAAAATAATGTTTTAGACGATAATTTTTTTGGAATATATCTACAAAATTCTCAAAACTGTATTATTAAAAATAATACGCTAAAGGCATACGGAAAAGAAGAGCAAAAATTAGGTAACGGAATTCATTGTTGGAAATCAAAAGATATTTTAATTATTGCTAATCGAATTGACGGTCATCGAGACGGTATTTATTTCGAATTTGTAACCAATTCCGTAATTTGGAGAAATATTGCTAATAACAACATACGTTACGGATTGCATTTTATGTTTTCTAATGATGATGCTTACATAACCAATGTTTTTAAAAATAATGGTGCTGGAGTAGCCGTTATGTTTACTAAAAACGTGAAAATGTTTAATAATTATTTCGAAGAAAATTGGGGCGATTCGGCTTACGGATTGTTGCTGAAAGAAATATCAGATAGTTATATTTTTAACAATCGTTTTGCTCGAAATACCTCGGGAATCTACATGGAAGGAACTTCTCGAATCAAAGTTGAAAAAAATAGTTTCGAATCAAATGGTTGGGGAATGAAAATCCAAGCGAGTTGTATGGAAAACGAAATCGTAAACAATAATTTCTTGAAAAACACTTTTGATATTAGTACCAATGGAAGTTTGGTTTTAAATACGTTCAATGAAAATTATTGGGACAAATACGAAGGCTACGATTTGGACAAAGATGGAATGGGTGATGTTCCTTATCATCCATTGAGTTTATTCGCGGTGTTAACTGAAAATACGCCTTCTGCCATGTTGTTATATCGCAGTTTTATGATTACGCTGTTAGACAAATCTGAAAAAGTATTGCCTAGTATAACACCCGATAATTTTATAGATAATAAGCCTTTAATGAAGTCACTGCCGCTATGATTGAGATAAAAGAATTGCAGAAAAAGTTCGGAAAATTTGAAGTTTTAAAGAACATCAATCTTTCTTGTAAAAAAGGAGAATGTATTGCTTTAATTGGTCCGAATGGTTGTGGAAAAACCACTTTGATAAAATCGGTTTTAGGCATGGTTTTGCCTGATTCGGGTACGATTCATTTTAATGGAAATTCCGTTTTAGGTGAGTATTTGTATCGTGAAAAAATTGGCTACATGCCACAAATTGGAAGATATCCCGATAACATGACAATTGGTCAAATTATCGAAATGATAAAAAAGATTCGAAATTCTTCGGATGATTTGGATGAAGATTTGCTACACGCTTTCGAATTAGAAAAAATGTTTGATAAGCAAATGCGAACTTTATCTGGTGGAACTACGCAAAAAGTAAGTGCTGTTTTAGCTTTTCTTTTTAATCCAGATGTATTGATTTTAGACGAACCAACTGCTGGTTTAGATCCATTAGCAGCTGAGGTTTTGAAAGAAAAAATCATCAAAGAGAAAGAAAAAGGAAAATTGATTTTGATTACGTCGCATTTAC
Source organism: uncultured Flavobacterium sp. (assembly GCA_964498595.1). GTDB lineage: Bacteria > Bacteroidota > Bacteroidia > Flavobacteriales > Flavobacteriaceae > Flavobacterium. The sequence continues at coordinate 5,756 of CAZCIV010000104.1, read as the reverse complement.
TAAGTGAATTGGACGATTTAATTACCGAAATCATTTTTATGCAAGAAGGAAAAGTACATTTTCATCAAAAAGTGGAAGAATTAAAAGAAACTACTGGTGAAGAGAAAATCTCAAAAGCGATTGCCAAAATTTTAAAGAACAAGCAAAATGAACCGAATTATTAAAATCATATTATCTGACATTATCCGAAACAAAATCGTTTTGGCTTACACGCTGATTTTGTCTATTTTATCATGGAGTTCTTTTGCTTTGGAAGATAATTCGTCAAAAGGATTACTAACGATTTTGAATGTGATTTTATTCACAGTTCCTTTGGTTTCCATTTTATTCGCTACGATTTATTTGTACAATAGTGCTGAATTTATTGAACTTTTACTAAGTCAACCCATCAAAAGAAGAAAAATTTGGTTGAGTTTATTTTTTGGATTATCTACGGCGATGGTTTTGGCGTTTTTTATAGGTGCTGGAATTCCGTTATTAGTCAATTCGCCTGACAGTATTGGTTTTATGATGTTACTCAACGGTTGTTTGATTTCCATAATTTTTGTCGCTTTGGCTTTTTTGAGTTCGATTTTAACCCGAGATAAAGCAAAAGGAATTGGTTTAGCGATAATGATTTGGTTGTATTTCGCACTATTATTCGACGGAATGGTTTTGTTTTTACTGTTCCAATTAGCTGAATATCCAATCGAAAATATGATGGTTGGCATCACCGCTTTTAGTCCGATTGACTTAGCTCGAATTCAAATTCTCTTGCATTTAGATGTTTCCGCTATGATGGGATATACTGGAGCAATTTTTAAAGATTTCTTTGGGACTTCGGTTGGATTAGTGGTTTCATTCGTATTGTTGAGTTTGTGGGCGATTATTCCGTTTTTCATTTCTATGCGAAAATTCAACAAGAAAGACTTGTAATTGTTATTTAATCAAATTACAAAATGAAAACAGATATTAGAAATAGAAAAGATATTGAACTTTTAGTCGATACCTTTTATGATAAAATCAAAACCGATGCAGTTATCGGTTTTCTGTTTACCGAAATTGCCCAAGTGAATTGGGAAACCCATTTACCCAGAAAGTACGATTTTTGGGAGAATATCCTTTTTTACACTGGAAATTATAATGGTAGTCCGATGCAAGTTCACAAAGATTTACACAGTAAATGTCCTATGAATCAAGAACATTTTCAACATTGGGTAATTGTATTTACTAGAACTGTTGATGAATTATTCGAAGGCGAAAAAGCCATTGAAATAAAAGAACGAGCTTTAAACATTGCTCAAGTAATTCAGTATAAAACATTAGGGAATTAACTTTAGAAGTTTTAATTATTAATTTAATTTCGCATCAAATAAAAAGCGTAAACTGTTGAAGTCTACGCTTTTTACCTTTATAAAAGATGAATTAATAATTGTTTTCTATTTTGGAAGTAAAACGTCGCCAATTACATGGATAATTCCATTTGATGTTTCAATGGAAGTCACAATTTCAGATCCGTTTACAAATGTTTTTCCGTCTTTTTTAGTGATTTTCACTTTTCCACCAAATACCATATCAAACTCTTGTCCGTCTTGCATGTATTCGGTTTTCAACGAACCTACATACGTGTGATAGCCTAAAATATTTTCTAAATCGCCTTTTTTCTCAGGTTTTAATAATCCTTCTACGGTTCCAGCAGGTAATTTATCAAAAGCAGCATTGGTTGGTGCAAATACAGTAAATGGTCCAGCGTTACTTAATGAAGTTACTAATCCTGCAGCTTTTACTGCTGTAACTAATGTAGTGTGATCTTTACTTCCAGCAGCGGTTTGCACAATGTTTGGATTTGATGTTGCATCCACAACATTTTCTTGTCCTCCAGTTGGTACTTCTGTAGATTCTGATGTTGGTTCAGATGCTGTTTCTTCGCCTTGTTTACATCCAAATGTGATAAGTAAACTGGCTAATAATAAAGTTTTAATGGAATTTTTCATAATTTGAATAATTTATACACACAAAGTACTTGATTATCTGATGATTATTTTATGAGTAGAATCATAAGAACCATTTTTTTTAGCTCTTTTTTGTAAATAAAGTCGTCCATAAAATACTGGCGAAAAGAAGTATTGCAACTCCAAATAAAGATTCATTAATATTGGGGATTAATGTGTAACTAAAAGACGCAACACCTTGAATTCCTAAAACAACTTCATTCAAAACAACGCCAATGCTAAATAAGATTAATCCTAAGATAGTTTTCTTATTCACGGCAATAAAATTATTCACATAAATGTAAAACAGTAGAAAAAGCGAAATAATTGCCAATAAAATCAAGTGTAAATACGCAATTATTATAGGTCTAAAACCAAAGGCTAATTTACTAATTGCAGGAACGGTGGAACCTAATTGTAATAGGAACTTCGCACTCAAAGCAAAACTGATAAATAAAATAAGATATTTTAAATAATTTGGAAGAGTTACGAAGATGGATTTATTTTCTTTAAAAATAGTTTTAAATAGTAAATACCAAACAACTACTTGAACAATTGCCGAAATAGCAGTTAAAATATAAATCAGTAGTGGTAAATCTAACCAAAGTGTTGATAGAAAATACCCTGCAATGCAAGACCAAAACAACCAAATAAACGATTGCGAATAAATGCGATTTGAGTTTGAAGTTACTTTTAAATAATCCAACAACAATCCCATACAAGCAAAGAAAAACCAACCATTGTATTGAAAATGCAAATAGTAATAAATAGAAGCTAAATATTCATTCTGATGGATGTTTTTGGTTGCCATCATATAAGCTAAAGCAAAAGTTCCGAGTGACGATATCACATTAAAAAATAGTGCTGCTTTAAACCATTTTGTTGCTACAGAAGAAGTTTCAATTTGTTTACAATCTTTAAAGAAAACAAAGGTGAACCAATAAGAAACAAAAATAGAAAGGGTTGAAAAAGTAATAGAAATCGCTCCATAACCTTGCATAATAAAGGAAATCAGCATTACATAAGAGCAAATTAAATTCGCAATTAAAATAAGATTGTATTTCTTAAAAGCTATTTTCTGAAGCGTATCGTGTTTTTGTAAAAAAGCAATGAGTAAGGTAATTAAAGAATGCGAAACCCAACCCGCAAAAGCAAAATGAGAGTGCGAATGTTGCAAACTTTTTTGATCGAGAAGCGGAAATTCAAACAGAATTTTATAACGCATTAAAAGTCCTAATAATGCAACAAGCATCAGATTAAAAATCGAAAATCGAATCCAAAAAGTTGTTTTAAACGACATCAGTAATATAATTTATGATTAATAATTTCCACTTTATTCGTCTTGCTCATTTTTGAAAGCTCTCGAATCACAGTTTCCACACGTAAACCTGTAAAGTTGGCAATTTCTTGTCTTGTAAATTCTACCAATTCTTTTTTAGGACAATCGGGGTTTTTGTGGGCATTTAAAAAGGCTAAAATTCGAAACTCTGGTTTTTGATTTACAATGTCTTTTGTAGTTTTGGCTTTGATGTGAATTCGAGTTGCCATTAAATTCAAGAATTGCTTCTGAATAAAAGGATATTCCTCTAAAATCTTTAAAAACTTCTCCTTCGAAATTTTTATTATTTTGGAATCTTTAAAGGCTACTGCAGTGGAAGGATACACTTCATCAATAAACAAAGGTGGTTCACCAAAACTATGACCATTTTTAAAATAGCCTTGAGTAAACTCTTTTCCTTCTTCATTGGAATTGTACATTCTTACGCAACCATCGATAATTTGATAATAAAAATTCGCCGATTCCTCTTCATGAAAAATAATTTCATTTTTCTTGTACTCCTTGGCAATAGCGCCCCAAGTAAATAATAAATCTAAATCAATCTGCATAAAGTAGTTGTGTTGAAGGCTTTAATTCTTTTAGATAAAGCACAAATTAATTTCAACAAAAGTAAAAAAAATATGACTCAAATCATATTAAACGCGAATTTATTTGATGTAAATTTGTCCCATGAAACAATTGCTAATCATATTAACTTTACTAATGTTCCTCAAGCCAATACTTCCGGTTTTAGAATATGCTGTGAATTATGATTACATTGTAACTAACCTTTGTGAGAATAAATCCAAACCCGAATTAAAATGTAACGGGAAGTGTCACTTAACAAAACAATTGGCAAAAGCTTCCGAAAGCGGTTCTGAAAATTCTCCTGAAAAAAAGATATCTTTCGAACAAACTGAAATCGTATTTTTTCAGGAAATTCAACCGATAGAAATTAGACAAATTTATTTTTTAAATAAAACTTCTATTGGTAACAATTATTCTAACCTTTACTTTCACTTGAATGATTGTGCCTTCTTTCATCCACCCACATTTATTTCTTAATTAAATATTGGTTTTTGTTAGTTCATTTTCTGAATTAACCCACTCAACTTATATACAAATTTGTCTGAAATCAAGTATTTCAGATGCAATTACAATCACTTTAATTAAAAAATATAATGAAAACTTCAATAAAATATATTGTAGCCATTTTTGCTATGGCCTTAACTTTCGTGTCTTGTTCAAACGATGATGAAACTGCTGTAAATGAATTAGACGGAATTACTAAATTTAAAGAAATCACTAA
>CAZCIV010000104.1:0-1059 GCA_964498595.1 uncultured Flavobacterium sp. | reverse complement strand
CAAATGGCTCAAAATGCCACAGAATATTGGGATTTAAAAATCGATTATACTATTAATGGAGTAGATTACACTGCTACAGATGTAATTGATGTGCCTGCTTCTGCAAAACGTAAAGTAAATACATTCACAGGTTCGGATGGTGTTAAGTATTTAGTGGCTTACATTGAGCCTCATCATCCAAAAGTAGCGGTTAACGATATGAAAGTTGGCGTTTGGAAAATGCAAAGCATGATGAATTTCCCAGTTGTTGATGGCTATACCGTAAAAATCGACCCAAGAATGCCAAGTATGGGAAATCATTCATCACCAAATAACGTTCATGCGACTCAAACTTTAGCAGGCGGATTATACGATGGTAAATTATCGTTAACCATGACAGGTTATTGGAAAATTAACCTGCAATTAGCTAACGCCGAAGGAACTATCTTAAAAGGAGAAGAAATCACAGAAACAGTTACTTCTAGTAGTATTTTCTTCGAAATCGAATTTTAATTTTTACTCTAAAAAAGGTCGTTATGACTTAAATAATGACCTTTTTTAAAATCTTTATATCATGAAAAAATTAGTTGTATTTTTTCTGTCACTTTCGTTTTGTTTTACTTTTAGTCAAGAGGCGGATTCTCTTAAAACTAAAGAACTTAAAGAAGTTTTGGTAGTAGGAACAAAAGCAGCTTTACACGAAAAACAAACCAAAACACTCGCAACTTTAGACGAATTTTTACAAAAATCAACCAAAGTAGATTTAATCAAAAGAGGTGCTTATGCTTGGGAACCCATCATAAACGGAATGGCAACCGAGCGAACCGTAGTCACTATCGACGGAATGCGAATCTTTGGTGCTTGTACCGATAAAATGGATCCAGTAACTTCCTATGTTGAAGTTTCTAATTTGTCAGAAGCAACGATTTCTTCAGGTCAACAAGGCAGTTGTCATGGAAATACGATTGGTGGTTCGATTGATTTAAAAAGAAGTCAAAGACATTTTACTAATGCGGGATGGGAATTCTTTGTCAACTCAGGTTATGAAACGAATAATCGTCAGAAAATCATAGGTTCTGC
>CAZCIV010000103.1:0-8205 GCA_964498595.1 uncultured Flavobacterium sp. | reverse complement strand
TTAATTTGTCATTTGCTTTGAAACCGATTTTTTGCAACACATTCACTCTCGAAAACGTATCTTCTTCGAAATTTTCTCCAGCGGCTTCTGACATCCCTTTGGTTTCCGTGCTGTTTAAAGTGGTTATGTAGGAAACTTTATTGATGGTTCCGTTTACCGACAATCCTTGATTGAAATCTTGTGCACTTATCTTTGAAGTTTCGGAAGAATTTTGCGTTCCCATATTGATATACGCATTTCCAGAAATTTCCTTTTTAGCCGATTTTTTCAACGTAATATTGATAACTCCAGTTGCTGCTCCCGTTCCGTATAATGTACTCGAAGCGCCTTTCATTACTTCAATTTTCTCAATTTGTTCTACTGGAATCAAACGCAAATCGTATTCGATATTAATTCCCGATGCATCAGAAACCGGAACACCATCAATATAAATAGCTACTTGACGGTTACGACCACCACGAATGTAGTAACCTAAGTTTTTTCCATTAAACGATTGATTTCCGTTAATTTCCACTCCAGCAACTTGACTCAAAACGTTAGCCAAATTTTGACCTTTTTTAGCTTCCAAGTCTTGTGCGGTAATAACTTCGATAATTTTACCTGATTTTTCTTTGCTTTGCGCAAATTTTGTGTCGGAAACGACAACTTCTTTTAAGTTGTTCACTTTTAGCGTATCTGATTCTTGAGCATACGCAAAAGCAGTAGCTAGTGTAAATACACTTAAGCCAATAAACTTTTTGTTCATTTTAGGTTAATAAAAATTTAATAAATCTGGGAGAAAAGCACAGAATTTACCCATACTCAAACTTTTTTTCCCGAAAGTTTGTTACTCAATGAATATGGCAGGTCTCCTGGCTTGCGTCTTGTTATCAACCTTCTCATTCGCCAAGGCGAACAATGGTAATGTAGAAAATAACAAGCTTGATAGCTTACAGTTGCGGGTACAGCTTAGGTCTTACACCTAATTCCCTTTTAATGTTGTTTTGAAAAAACAGAAACAACAACCAAAATTCGAGGGCAAATGTATTGTTTTTTTTTTGTAAATTTGAACAAGCATTTATTTTATGAAAAAAATAATTTTAATTTTCTTTGGCTGTTTTTCAGGATTTGCACAACTTAATTATGTTCAAATATCCACCAACTCCAATAGCGTTTACGTTACTACTAATATAAATGACCCTATTAATCCATACAATGATTCGACATCAGATGCCGGTTTAAATACTATTTTTCAAAATCATAATGTAACGACAATTACCTACAACTTTCATGAAATTGATAACACCAATGCTATTTTCGCAATATACTCAGGAACTAATTTGAATGGGTTTATAGCTGATTTAGAAAATTATTCTTCACTTGTAACTAAAGTTAGTATTAGTCCAGAATATGAAACTTTTGGAGATGTTTTAATGTATAATTTAGTAAATCCAACTATTGGTATTCAAACTGGTACTGATTCAAGCGGAGTTGTAATAACGAACGATAGTGGTCTTAATTCTATTTTATTAAATCACAATGTAACTTATTTTCAAAATTATTATTTACAATGTGATTGTAATATAGTGGATTTAAAAAATGATTTAACTAATTACAACTCTGTTATAAGTTCTTCTCACTATGCAAGTTTAGTATTTTTAAATACTCCCAAATTTTCTAATAATTTAATTAAGATTTACCCAATTCCATTTGAAAATGATATTGAAATTGAAAGTAATAATCTTATAACTAATTACAAACTCTTTTCATTAGATGGAAAGATCATAAGTGATGTAAATCAATTTGAAAATTTTAAAAATTCGCTTCAAAATTTAAATTCCGGAATATACATTATTGAACTTACCAATGATTCTAGTGAAGTTCACAGACAAAAAATAATAAAGAAATAATTACTTCTTCTTATTCATCTTACGCCACAACCAAATAAAGCCAATTACAAAGTGGGCTAAAATTATTGTTGCTACAGCATAAAGGAAAGCGTTAGAATCTGTTCTCATGTTTTTTATGACAAATTTAGTGGTTTTGGTAATTTCTTTCTGTCTTATTTGTTACACAAAGTTACACGAAGTTTTTCACAAAGTATCACAAATAAAATCCTTTTTAATCTTTATAATCTGTGGCAAAAAAATAAAAACTACTTTTGCAAAAAACAATTTCATGCGCTATTATTTCTTTTTAATCGTTTTATTTTTTGGTTTTACCCAATGTAAAAAATCAGAAAACGTTGCAAATCAAAGTACTTCTGTTCGAAACAGCATTGAATATGCAGAAGGATTTTCTATTGAAAAATACAATGGTTTTTCGGTTATAAAAGTTTCGAATGCGTATCCTGAAGCTAAAGATGATTACACCTATGTTCTTCATAAAAAAGGCGTTCAAATTCCAGATAGTTTACAACAATTTACTTCGATTGAAGTGCCAATTAAGAAAATAATTGTAACCTCAACAACGCATATTCCAGCTTTAGAATCTTTAGGGGTAGAAAATACTTTAATTGGTTTTCCAACCACACAATATATTTCATCAGAAAAAACTCGAGATTTAATCGATGCCGGAAAAGTGAGAGATTTAGGTTCCAATCAAGGATTAAATACCGAAGTCATTTTAGACATTCAACCCGATGTAATCGTAGGATTTAGTGTGGATGGCGATTTGAAAACCTACAAAAACTTAGAAAAAAACGGTCAGAAAATCATCTTCAACGGCGATTGGACTGAAAAAACACCATTAGGAAAAGCCGAATGGATTAAATTCTTTGGTGCATTATATGATTTAGACGATAAAGCAACCGAAATTTTTAACTCGATCGAGAAAGAATACAATTCCGTATTAGCTTTAGCGAAAAATGCCAAAACCCAACCCACCATTTTTGCAGGCGCTATCTACGAAAACCAATGGTTCTTACCACAAGGCGATAGTTGGGCAGCCTATTTCTTAAAAGAAGCCAACGGCAATTATTTATGGAAAGATTCCAAAGGAACGGGAAGTTTAGCTTTATCGTTCGAAAGCGTTTTAGACAAAGCAAAAGACGCTGATTTTTGGATTGGTCCAGGTCAATTTGGCTCGATACAAGAAATTTTAAATAGTAACCCAAATTACATTCACTTCAAAGCAGTTGCAACTAAAAACGTGTATTCCTTTAGTACCAAAAAAGGCAAAACAGGAGGTGTTATTTATTATGAATTAGCACAAAATCGACCTGATTTGGTTTTGAAAGATATTGTGAAGATTTTACATCCTGAAGTGTTGCCGGATTATGAATTGTTCTTTTTTGAGAAGTTGAAATAATTTTTGCTCGCAAAGACGCTAAGTCGCTAAGTTTTTTTTGTGAAACTTTGTGAAAACTTCGTGTAACTTTGTGCTATACAACTAAAATATATTCTAAAAACGTAATTTAGCCAAAAATTCAACGCATGCCATTAACCAAAAAACAAAACTTACTTTTTATCATCTTACTTTTAGTAATGGTGTTTTTGTTTTTGGTGAATATTAGTTTAGGTTCGGTTTCTATTCCTTTAAAAGAAGTGGTAAACGGACTTTTATCGCAAGAAATGAGTAAGGAAAGTTGGGAAATTATTCTGTGGAATTTCCGTTTTCCAAAAGCCATAAACGCAATTTTAGTTGGAATTGGACTTTCGATGAGCGGCTTATTGATGCAAACCTTATTTCGAAATCCATTGGCAGGACCTTATGTTTTGGGATTGAGTTCGGGTGCGAGTTTGGGAGTAGCTTTTGTCATTTTAGGAACAGGATTTTTACCCACTTTTATTTCATCCTTCTTTCTATCAAATTACGGATTAATTCTAGCTTCGAGTTTAGGAAGTTTATTGGTTTTTATGGCCGTTTTATTGGTATCGAAAAAACTAAAAGACACCATGGCAATCCTAATTGTCGGACTGATGTTTGGAAGTTTTACGAGTGCGATTGTTTCGGTGCTATCTTATTTTACTACTGCTGAAAAATTGCAGAAATTCACCTTTTGGTCCATGGGAAGTATTTCGAATTTATCTTGGAATGAAATTTCGCTTTTATCTGTTTTTGTAATCATTGGAATCGGAATTAGTTTTATGGTAATTAAACCTTTGAATGCTTTACTTTTGGGTGAAAAATATGCGCAAAGTATCGGAATCAATTACAAGAAAACGCGTTATTTAATTATTATCGCCACCAGTATTTTAGCTGGTAGCATCACCGCTTTTGCAGGTCCGATTGCGTTTATTGGTTTGGCAGTTCCACATATGGCGAAATTGTTGTTTCAAACGAGTAATCATTTTGTGTTGTTTTGGAGTACGCTTTTACTTGGTGCCATTGTGATGCTTTGTTGCGATACAATTGCTCAAGTTCCTGGAAATGATATAACCTTACCTATAAATGCAATAACCTCAGTAATTGGAGCGCCTGTGGTGATTTGGTTGTTAGTTAGAAAGAAACGGTTTTAGATTAAAACTTAAATTAAGATAAAACCTATTTAAACATTTAAAAAACTTTAGTTTCTAGATAAAACTCAAAAAAAACTATATTTCGATGTGGTAAACCTTATTTTTGTAATTCATAATGAACCACCAAAATTTCACCATACAAACCCAAAACCTTTCGATTGGCTATAAATCCAAATCGGAAACGATTACTATTGCTCAAAACATTAATCTTGATTTAGAAAAAGGCAAATTAATCGCATTAATTGGTGAAAACGGAATTGGGAAATCAACATTACTAAAAACTTTAACAGGAATCATTCCACCTTTACAAGGCCAAGTAACTTTACTAAATAAATCGCTTCAAAGTTATAAACCACTTGATTTAGCACAAGAATTAAGCATCGTTCTAACCGAAAAATTACCGCCAAGTAACTTAACCGTTTACGAAATCATTGCTCTAGGTAGACAACCTTATACCAATTGGTTAGGAACATTATCCGAAGAAGATACAATCAAAATTGAAGAAGCGATTGCCTTAACCGAAATCCAACATTTGGTTCACAAAAAACATGACGAAATCAGTGATGGTCAATTGCAAATTGCTTTGATTGCACGTGCTTTGGCGCAAGATACTTCGATTATCATTTTGGATGAACCTACGACACATTTAGATTTAGTTCACAAGGCAACTTTATTGAAATTATTGCAAAAATTAACTCATGAAACTGGCAAAACCATCCTCTATTCTACTCATGACATCGATTTAGCAATTCAAATGACAGACGAAATGATTGTGTTTACGCCAACTCAAATTGTGCAAGACCAACCTTGTAATTTAATACAAACTGGGATTTTTAATACTTTATTTGATACCGAACATTTGACTTTTGATGCTTCCATTGGCAAGTTTAAAATCAAATAATTTATCCCAATTTTACCTTTTGTTTAACTATTTCTGTTATCGATTTTCATAATTTTACTAAAAAAGTTATGAAGTACCTTTACATTACCTTACTCTTAGCAACAATGAATAGCTTTGGACAATTAGTAAAAGTAGATTACGCCGATGGTAATCAAAAATTAGAAGGATTTTTTGCTAAAGCACAAAAAGCTAATCCTAAAAAAGCGGGTGTTATAGTTCTTCCTGCTTGGATGGGCGTTGATGCCCACGCAAAAGAATCTGCAGAATCGTTGGCTAAATTAGGTTATCATGCTTTTGTAGCAGATATTTACGGAGTTGGAAACAATCCAAAAAATACAGGTGAAGCTGGAAAAAATGCAGGTTTCTACAAAAACAATCCTGCGGAATATCAGAAAAGAATTCAATTGGCAATTGACCAATTAGTAAAAGCGGGTGCTGATAAAAATCAAATCGCAGTAATTGGTTATTGTTTTGGTGGAACAGGTGCTATCGAAGCGGCTCGTGGTAACTTAAATGTAAAAGGTGTGGTTTCTTTTCATGGAGGTTTAGGAAAAGCTGCGAATAGTCCAACGAATGAAATTAAAGCAAAAGTTTTAGTGTTACATGGTGCGGATGATCCTTATGTTCCTGCAAATGAAATTGAAGCTTTCCAAAACGAAATGCGCGAAACTAAAGCCGATTGGCAAATGATTTATTACGCAAATTCAGTTCATGCCTTTACACACAAAGATGCCGGAAGCGATAACAGCAAAGGCGCTGCTTACAACAAATTAGCCGATAAAAGAAGTTGGGAAGCTATGAAAACGTTTTTTACAGAAATTTTCAAATAATCGTTATATTAATTCAAAAAAAGAAAACAGTTATTTCGTCGGAAATAGCTGTTTTTTTTTATACATCAAAACCACTGACTTCTAAAACTTCACCGGCTTTTAAGTCATTCAAATGAATGTTTCCTACACGCACGCGAACCAATCGCAATGTAGGAAAACCAACTGCAGAAGTCATTTTTCGCACTTGACGAAATTTTCCTTCGGTTAAAGTAATCGAAACCCAAGACGTTGGTCCGTGACGTTCATCTCGAATCTTTTTACCACGTTCTCCTAAATTGGGAATAGATTCTAATTTGAAAGATTTGCACTTTTTGGTTTTGTATTTTTTACCATGTAAACCGATTTCAACTCCGTTTCTCAATTGTTCGACGGCTTCTTCAGTAATTAATCCATCTACTTGAGCGTAATATTCTTTTTCTACTTTTTTGCTTCGGACAATTTCGCTCATCATGCCATCGGTAGTCAACAAAAGTAAGCCTTCAGAATCTTCGTCTAAACGACCAATCGCCATGGTGTTTTCGGGAAAATCGTATAATTCGCCCAACAATTTTTTCTTGCGTTTTAATTGGTAAATAAACTGCGATAAATATCCGTAAGGCTTATGAATAATGAAATGACGATGCATATTAATTGTTTGATGCAAAAATACATTTTTAAAATTTGACGTATCAATTTATTCCGTATTTTTACATTTTACAATTTATTTTATGCCAGAATCCATGCTTATCATAGTTACTTTTATTGTAGCGCTCGCCGTTGGAATGTTCATCGGGAAATTACTTTTTACCGCCAAATCACAATCCGAAAAATCAGGTTTAGAAGAACGAATTAACGGACTTCTAGGTCAAATCGAACAATTGAAAATCCAATTTCAAACCGAAAGAAATCAGTTTGAAAAATCGTTTTCCCAACTTTTATCTGAAAAAGAAAATCTTCAAAAAGAAAAAGAATCGTTAGCTATTCATTTGGCTAAAAAAGAAAACGATTTCGATAATTTATTGGAACGAAACAAAGAACAAAAGCAAGAAGTAGAGCAACTTCAAGAGAAATTCACTAAAGAATTTGAGAATCTAGCTAATAAAATTCTAGAAGAAAAAACCGTAAAATTTACGGAGCAAAACAAGGAGAATTTGAAAAATATTTTGTCTCCTTTACAAGATAAAATTCAACTCTTTGAAAAGAAAGTCGAAGATACGCATAAAGAAAGTATCGATTATCATGCCGCATTACGCCAACAAATTTTGGGACTTCGCGAAATGAACGAACAAATGAGCAAGGAAACCATCAATCTAACCAAAGCTTTAAAAGGTGATAGCAAAATGCAAGGAAATTGGGGTGAATTGGTGTTAGAACGCGTGTTAGAAAAATCGGGATTAGAGAAAGATAGAGAATATTTCGTGCAACAAAGTCACATTACAGAAGACGGTAATCGAGTATTTCCCGATGTGATTATCAATCTTCCTGATGGCAAGAAAATGATTATCGATTCAAAAGTAACATTAACCGCTTACGAACGTTATATCAACGAAGAAGATTCGGAAGTAAAAAATCAACATTTAAAAGAGCATATCGTTTCAATTAATCGACATGTGGAGCAATTGAGTAGTAAAAACTATCACGATTTGTACCAAATGGAAAGCCCAGATTTTGTGTTGCTCTTTATTCCTATTGAATCCGCTTTTGCAGTAGCATTAAATCAAGATACTAGCTTGTACAACAAAGCTTTCGAGAAAAACATTGTGATTGTAACCCCTTCTACTCTTTTGGCTACTTTACGTACGATTGACAGCATGTGGACGAACCAAAAACAACAAGAAAATGCGATTGAAATAGCACGTCAGGCTGGAGCTTTATATGATAAATTTGAAGGTTTCGTTTCTGATTTGATTAAAATTGGAAAGAAAATGGATGAAGCCAAAGCCGAATATGGAAACGCTATGAATAAGTTAATTGACGGAAAAGGAAACTTAATTACTAGCGTTGAAAAATTGAAAAAAATGGGTGCAAAAGCCAAAAAAGCACTTCCAGAAGCCGT
>CAZCIV010000102.1:0-8226 GCA_964498595.1 uncultured Flavobacterium sp. | reverse complement strand
TGATAATCCGAAGTAAAGAATAATTCTACTGTAGGATATTTTTGTTGGGTCATTTGGATTGAGAAATCGCTATCCGCTAAGAAAACCAATTGTCCGTATTTATCATGACCTAAGAATTTTTGTTTCACACGTTTGAATTCGGCAAATTCGGTATTTTTAGGATCTTGTGGTTTTACCCAACACGCTTTAAACGCAGGGAAATTTTCATACGTACATTTTGCACCATATTCATGCTCTAAGCGGTATTGAATAACTTCGTATTGAAGCGCTCCTACAGTTCCAATTACTTTTCTTCCGTTCATTTCTAAAGTAAATAATTGGGCAACACCTTCGTCCATTAATTGGTCGATTCCTTTTTCTAACTGTTTTGATTTCAAAGGATCAGCGTTGTTGATGTATCTGAAATGTTCTGGTGAGAAACTTGGAATTCCTTGGAAATTCATTTGTTCTCCTTCAGTTAGTGTATCTCCAATTTTAAAGTTACCCGTATCATGTAATCCCACGATATCGCCAGGATAGGAAATATCAACAATTTCTTTCTTTTCCGCAAAAAACGCATTCGGACTTGAGAATTTCATGTTCTTTCCAAGTCTAACATGTAAATACGGTTTGTTTTTTTCAAAAGTTCCCGATACAATTTTGATGAACGCCAAACGGTCACGGTGTTTTGGGTCCATATTCGCATGAATTTTAAACACAAATCCACTGAATTTGGTTTCATCAGGTTGTACTAATCTAGTGTCGGATTCTTTTGCTCTTGGCGTTGGCGCAATTTCTATAAAACAATCTAATAATTCACGAACTCCAAAATTATTCAAAGCCGAACCAAAGAATACGGGTTGTAAATCACCTGCTAAATATTCGTCTCTATCAAATGGAGGATATACTTCATCAATTAATTCCAACTCTTCTCTTAATCGGTTAGCCGGTTTTTCACCAATAATTTCTTCTAGTTCTGGATTATTAATGTCGTTAAAAGCAATCGTTTCTTCAATATTTTTTCGACTATCACCTTCAAATAGGTTGATGTTCTTTTCCCAAATATTATAGATTCCTTGGAAATCGTATCCCATTCCAATTGGAAAACTCAATGGCGTAACGCGAAGTTTTAATTTTTTCTCAACTTCATCCATCAAATCGAAGGCATCTTTACCTTCACGGTCTAATTTGTTGATGAAAACAATCATTGGAATGTTTCGCATTCTACAAACTTCCACTAATTTTTCAGTTTGTTCCTCCACCCCTTTGGCTACGTCGATAACCACAATTACACTATCAACTGCAGTTAAAGTTCTGAAAGTATCTTCTGCAAAGTCTTTGTGACCAGGCGTATCTAAGATGTTGATTTTTTTATCTTTATAATTAAAAGCTAAGACAGAAGTGGCTACCGAAATTCCTCTTTGTCTTTCAATTTCCATGAAATCGGAAGTAGCTCCTTTTTTAATTTTGTTACTTTTTACAGCTCCAGCCTCTTGAATAGCTCCACCAAACAACAATAATTTCTCAGTTAACGTCGTTTTTCCGGCATCGGGATGCGAGATAATTCCAAAAGTTCGTCTTCTTGCTATTTCTTCTATAAAACTCATTATTCAAAATTTTGTGCAAAAGTAACTTTTTTTTGCAGAAATTTCTGTTAATAGTCACTTATAAATGTTGTGGAATAGTCTCGAATTGTTATTTTTGTCGATTACAACTTAAAACGTATAAATTAATATGAAAATTAATCGCCTACTTATTTTTGGTTTTTTACTTATTCAATCGTTTTTGTTTGCTCAAACGAAAGAAGTATTATTTACGATTGATAATCATTCTTATTACACGGATGAATTTATCAGGGTGTATAATAAAAATTTGGATTTGGTAAAAGATGATTCTCAAAAAGATTTAGATAAGTATTTGGATTTGTTTGTTGGATATAAGTTAAAAGTTGAAAAAGCAAACAAATTGGGTTTGCAAAACGGGCCTAATTATCAGTCGGAGTTGAAATCTTATAGAAATCAACTATCGAAAAACTATTTAAATGACTCAAAAGTTACTAATGAATTAGTTCATGAAGCTTATGAAAGATTGCAACAAGAAGTAAAAGCTTCACATATTTTAGTTTTAGTTGATGAAGGAGCATTACCTCAGGATACTTTAAAAGCTTATAATAAAGTTTTAGATATTAAAAAAAGATTAGATGCTGGTGAAGATTTTGTAACTGTTGCAAAACAAACTTCAGAAGACCCATCTGTAAGAGAGAATAATGGAGATTTAGGATATTTTTCGGCATTTAGAATGGTATATCCATTTGAAAATGCAGTATACAAAACTAAAGTAGGTCAGGTTTCAAAGCCATTCCGTACTCGTTTTGGTTATCACATTGTAAAAGTAACCGATAAAAGAGCAAATAGAGGTGAGGTTACAGTTGCACACATCATGATTGTAAAGCCTAATAATTCAGATGTTGCTCAAGCTGAAAAAGCAAAAACAACAATTGAGGATATTTATAAAAAAATACAACAAGGTGAAAGTTTTGAGAGTTTAGCCCAGCAATTTTCTGAAGATAAATCTTCTGCTCCAAAGGGTGGTCTTTTACAACGTTTTGGTTCAGGTCAATTGAGTTCGGAGGAGTTTGAAAATGTAGCTTTTGAGTTAAAAGAGAAAAATCAAATTTCAGCTCCATTTCAATCGCAGTTTGGTTGGCATATTGTAAAATTAATCGAGAAACATCCTCTGCTTCCATTTGATGAAATGAAGGTAGATTTAGAGGAAAAAATTAGAAAAGATGAGCGTTCTTTATTAATTACAAATTCATTAGCAAAAAAGTTAAGAGCAAAATATACTTATGTTAAAGATGTAAAAGTTTTAGCTCAAATTAAGAAAAGCGTTACAGATGATTTTTACAGTCAAACCTGGCAAATTCCTGCAAATTTGAAAGAAATGAATCTTCCTTTGTTGACTATTAATAAAACTCAAAAGGTTACAGCACCATCGTTTTTAAATTTTATTTACACTCAACAAAAATCGAATATCAAAACAAAACCCGTTGCTAAATTGGTAGATGAATTGTTTGAAAAATTTACTGATGAGCAATTAACTAATTACTACAATGATAATCTAGAAAATGAGTTTTCAGAATTTCGTTATGTAATGGATGAATATCGTGATGGATTGTTGTTGTTTGATTTAATGGAAAAGGAAATATGGAATAGAGCTAAATCCGATACCACAGGTTTGAAGAATTTCCACAAGGCTAATATTGAGAAGTACCAATGGAAAAAAAGATATGATGTTGATATTTTATCTTCAACTGATAAATCGATCATTGAAAAAGCACAAAAATTACTCAAAAAGGGCAAGTCATTGGAGTATATTAAAGAAAAGTTAAACAGTGATGGAAAAGTAAACGTTATGGTAAAATCGGGTCTTTATGAAGAAGACCATGATATATTATCTCAATATTCAAATGCTGCAGTTGGTGTTACATCGGTTGTAAATAAAGATAAATACTATTTTGTAGTTAATGTGAAAAGAATTAATGAATCAGGGCCAAAAGAATTTGCCGATTGTAAAGGTAAGGTGATTAGTGATTATCAGCAGTTTTTAGAAAATAACTGGGTTGATGAATTGAAGAAAGAATTCCAAATTAACATTAATAAAGAAGTTTTTTCCAAAGTAAAATTACAATTAACTAAATAATATGCGGTTTTTCATATCCATATTTTTACTTTCAATGATGCTTTTTTCCTGTGATTATTTCAAATCAGAGAAAAAGCCTAGAGCCATTGCACGGGTTGGTGAAAGTTATTTATTTGAATATGATATAGAGAATTTAGTACCAAAAGGAACTTCAAAAAAAGATAGTATAGCTATAGTAAAATCATTTATTGATAGGTGGGCTTCTCAAAAAATATTATTTGAAGCTGCTGAACGAAATATGGGAAAAGAAAAAGTCTCAGAGTTTAATAGTTTAATAGAACAATACAAAATTGATTTATATACAAAAGCCTACATTGAAGAGCTGGTAATAAGACAGATTGATACCACGGTAACTGAAGAACAGGTTAAAAAATATTATAATGAGAATAAACAATATTTTATAAATTCTTCAGAATTAGTGAAGCTTAGATACATAAATTTAGTTAAAGAAAATCCAAAATTCTCAAAAATTAAATCAAAGTTTAGTTCCTTTACCAAAAAAGATAGAAAGGATTTGGAACAAATGGCTGTACAATTTAAAAGTTATGCTTTTAACGACTCCATTTGGGTAGATATTAATCAAGTTTATGAGAAAATCCCTTTTATTAATACAGAAAATAAGCAAAAATATATTTCAAGTGGAATGAATTTTCAATATCCGGATTCCACAACAGTTTGGTTGGTAAAAGTGAATAATGTTTTACCAAAGGATAGTGCCACGCCTTTAGAGTTTTTAAAACCAACCATCAAACAGATTATTATAAATAAAAGAAAGTTAGAATTAATTAATACAATAGAAAAAGAGATTACGAATGATGCTATTAAAGACAATAAATATGAAATTTATAAATAAAAAATTCCTTTTCACCGTTTTAGTTTTAGTTAATATTACTGCGGTCATTGCACAACCTAAAAAAGAGAAAGTTGATGGAGTAATAGGTGTGGTAGGTGATTATGTAGTATTGGATTCTGATATTGATTTAGAATTAATTCAATTAAGAGCGCAAGGTATTGATACAAAAAATATTACGCGTTGTCAATTATTTGGCAAACAGTTAGAAGATAAATTGTATGCCCATCATGCAATTCAAGATAGTATTGTTGTAACTGATGCTGAAGTAAACAGTTTTATGAATGAGCAATTAGATGCGATGGTGCAGCAAATTGGTTCGATTGAAAAAGTGGTTAAGTTTTATAAGAAAAAAAATATTGAAGAATTTAAGTCTTATTTTTTTGAAATTATAAAGATGAATAAGTTAACATCTCAAATGCAAAAGAAGATTGTTGATGAAATTACCATAACTCCTGAGGAGGTTCGTAACTTTTTCAAAGAAATTCCAGCAGATGAAATTCCAACATTTGGTGCTGAAATGGAGGTTGCTCAGATTGTCGTAAAGCCTGTAATAACAGAGGAAGAAAAGAAAAGAGTAGTAGAAAAATTAAAAGAAATAAGACAAGATGTATTAAATGGTGCTAGTTTTTTCAGTAAAGCGGTTCTGTTTTCTGAAGATCCAGGTTCAAGTTCTAACGGAGGGTATTATAAAATTAATCGTAAAACTGGATTTGTAAAGGAATTCAAAGAAGTAGCCTTTAGTTTAGCTGAAGGAGAAATTTCGGAACCTTTTGAAACAGACTATGGATATCATATCATTATGGTTGATAAAATTAAAGGTCAAGAGGTTGAATTGCGTCATATTTTAATTTCGCCAAAAGTTTCAAATCAAGCAATGAAAGACGCTAAGGCTAAAATCGAAGATATTCGAGCGAAAATTTTAAACAAAGAAGTAACATTTGCTGATGCTGCTAAGTCTTCATCTGATGAAAAAGAAACCAAAAATAATGGTGGAGTTTTATTAAATCCTAGAACTATGGAGCCTAGATTTGAATTAACAAAAATGGATCCAGCCTTATATGGTCAAGTTTCATCATTAAAAGATGGTGAAATTTCATTACCAATTTTAGATGAAGACAGATCGGGTGGTGGTTTAAAATTTTATAAAATTATAACAGTTAATAATAGAACCGAAGAACATTTAGCTGATTTCGCGAAAGATTATTTAAAAATAAAAGAGCTAGCCTTGAAAGATAAGCAAATTAAAGAAATTGCTAAATGGAGTGAAGAAAAAATAAAAGAAACCTATATTAAAATATCGGACGAATACAAAGATTGTGATTTTACTAATAATTGGTTAAAAAAATAAATCATAAACCCTTTGAATGTTCAAAGGGTTTATGATTTATTTTATATTTTAGTGTAATAATAATTAAGTTCAAATTTTTAAATCCTAAATTTATTATGTCAGATGTAGCAGCCATTCAGGAATTAGTTGAAAGACAAAAAGCATTAAAGCAGGAAATTGCAAAAATAATCGTAGGTCAGGATGAAGTAGTGCATCAAATTGTGATGAGTATTTTTTCTGGTGGACATGCTTTATTAATTGGTGTTCCCGGATTAGCAAAAACTTTAATGGTTAACACCATTTCGCAAGCTTTAGGATTGAATTTCAAAAGAATTCAGTTTACACCTGATTTGATGCCGTCGGATATTTTAGGAAGTGAAATTTTAGATGAAAATCGTCATTTTAAATTTATCAAAGGACCGATATTTTCCAATATTATCTTGGCAGATGAGATCAACAGAACGCCTCCTAAAACGCAAGCAGCTTTGTTAGAAGCTATGCAAGAACGCGCTGTAACAGTTGCTGGACATCATTATAAATTAGATTTACCTTATTTTGTATTAGCAACTCAAAATCCAATTGAACAAGAGGGAACCTATCCGTTGCCAGAAGCCCAATTAGATCGTTTCATGTTTGCTGTAAAATTAGATTATCCAAGTTTTGAGGAAGAAGTTAATGTTGTAAAAGCAACAACTTCAGATAATAAACCTGTGGTAAATCCTTTATTTAGCTCGCAAGAAATTATTGATTTTCAAAATGTAATTCGAAAACTTCCGGTTGCAGACAATGTAATTGAATATGCCGTAACTTTAGTAAGTAAAACACGTCCTAATAATCCACTTTCAAATGAGTATGTAAAGACGTATATCGATTGGGGTGCTGGTCCAAGAGCTTCTCAAAATTTAATTTTAGCTGCAAAAACAAATGCTGCTTTTAATGGAAAGTTTTCTCCAGATATTGAAGATGTTAAAGCAGTAGCTGTTGGAATTCTTCGTCACAGAATCGTAAAAAATTATAAAGCAGATGCCGAAGGAATTTCGGAAGATGATATTATTAAAAAGCTGTTTTAATATGAAATTAAAGTTTTTAATTGCACTCGTTTTTGTTTCCTTGAATAGTTTTTCACAATCGCAATGGAGAGCTTTGTCGTCTGCTATTTCAAATCCAAATAACCAACGATTTGATGATGTTTTTTTCTTAGATGAAAACCTTGGTTGGGCTTTAAATGGAAGTTATGCATCTGTTTATAAGACTACAGATGGTGGTGTAACATGGACACAACAGTTAAATGAAACGGCTTTAGGTGCTAATTATTACTTTAGAAATATTGAGTTTTTAAATCAGAATATAGGTTTTGTAGGGACTTTAACAAACAATAAATTTTTTAAAACTACAGATGGAGGTAATACCTGGTCTGAAATAACAAATATTTCTCCTGCACCAAGAGCTATTTGTGGTTTAGATGCAGTTGGAACATCAACTGTTTACGGTTGTGGAGCTTATTTTTCAACTACACCATTTATTGTAAAATCTGTCGATAGCGGTGCAACTTGGCAATATATTAATATGTCAAGTTATGCAACGGGTTTGGTAGAAATTATGTTTATAGATGAGAATCTTGGTTATGTTTCAGGAAGAAGTGCTACAGGAGGTATAGTTTTAAAAACAACGGATGGAGGTCAAAGTTGGGTTGAAATTTACAATAGTGGAATTCCAGGAGAGTATGTTTGGAAAATGCAACTTTTACAAGGAAATTCAGATGTTATTTTTGGTTCAATTGAATCAGTTACTCCAAATAATGGTAAACTAATACGAACTACAAATGCTGGTGTTACTTGGGAAACTAAAAATGCTCCTGAGGTTGAAATTCAAGCAGTTGGTTTTATTTCTTTAGATCATGGTTGGATGGGCGGTCATAGTACAGGATTTTATGAAACGAATGATGGAGGAAATACTTGGGTAAACCTGAATGTTGGTAGTAATCTCAATAGAATTTTTATTATAAACGAAAATTTGGCTTACGCTTCTGGCACAACAGTTTATAAATATGATCAAACATTAAGTAGTACAGATTTTCAGGAAGTTCCTAGAGTTCCTTTGTTAGTAAAAGTTGTGCCAAATCCAATAGTCGATAAATTAAATTTGAGTATTAATTTTAAAGATTCGGATAACCTCAATATTGAATTGTACGATAATTTAGGTAGAAAACTTAAAGACCTCTTCTTTGAAGAAATTACCCAGCAAGGTGAAAAATTATACTCTTTTGACTTTCCCTACCCAAAAGGTGTTTATTTTGTGAATTTGCATAGTAATACAGGGCGTCAAAGCATAAAAATCATAAAATAATTTTTAATTTAAATTAAAA
>CAZCIV010000101.1:0-8270 GCA_964498595.1 uncultured Flavobacterium sp. | reverse complement strand
ATCTAACTCAAAGTAAGAAAATAAATAGACTACTATATTTTCTATTTGTTGAAACATCGCTAGACAAAAATCCTCAAAATTATCATCTCTTCTAAAATGTTCCATTCTAATAAAATCACTAACTAAAACATTCTTTATGTCTATTAAGATAAAATCATCATAAAACTTATTAGCTTGTTTATCAATAATATCTTTTATACAATATTCATAAATTCTATTAATAGAATCAAAATTTTTATTTTCTATATTAATTAGTTGAGAATAATTATGTTGTAATTTTTCCTTAAACCACAAATACTCCTCCTGACTGCATATTTCATCAATCAAAAGGAGCAACTTTTCTAAACTCTCTTTACTATATTTAGCCATACTATTTTTTATAGTGCGTCATTGCTTCATCAAGTCCAACATCAAATATCAAATCTAAAATATTAACTGCTTCAGAATTGTTTTTAGATGTTGTTCCAAGTAACAAATCAAACCGCTTCTTTAGTTTTAAATAAGTTCCATCATCTGCCCCTTTCACCATTTTCAAATATAATAATTTGCCCTCAATAACCATAGCCATGTTAGGGTGCTCTGATTTTACATGACCTTTATCCGCCAAATAAATATTTAGAAAAATAGTATAAGCCTTGTCATATCCATAACGTTCCCACAAATATAACCATTGACGTAATTGTTTTACATAGCGTCGGGTAACGTTGATTTTATCATTAACAATTAAACCAGTTACTTCTTGACGGTATCCTCTCTTTTGTAAGCGAACTTTACTTTCTTTAATATGGAAATTTTGTTCGGTAATTATTTTACGAACTTCACAATCAAAGGTACTTCCTGAAACGAATATTTTTTCAACTTTTGAAGGGCTAACTTCATACGCATTATGCTTGCTACTAAACGTAATATCATCTGCATAACGCGAATAATTTAAACCAAATCGCTTTGCAACACCATTTAAACGCTTATCTAGCTTTTCACAAATAATATTAGTCAAAGTGGGCGAAGTAGGTGCCCCTTGCGGCAAAACTGAAGTTATAACTTTTATCCAATTACCCTCTTTAATTCGTTCCACTTCCATAGGAGTACAACAAAGAGTAGCAATAAAATTGGCTATATTTTTTCTTTCAACTGTTGTACCAAGATTAAAGGGTGCTACTAGCAATCTACCCCAAACACGTGAACGATCTACACTTGGAAAAAAATCTTTTAAATCTATATTGTAAACATACGTTTGTCCAATATGTTTCTTAGCATTATCTACAATTGATTTTCCTATTACAAATCCTGTAGCAGCAGTATGCGGTTCATGTAAACATTGTAAAATAATATTTAATGCTTTTTGAAACTCTTTTAATCCTTTTACAGGTGCATGTATCGTTCTATCTTGACCAGATTTTTTTTTAATTATAAAAGGTACGTAACAATCTTTTCTGTTGATGTTCTTTTTTTCTATAACTACATTTTCTTCTATAAAAGGTTCAAACTTTGATAAATCAATTCTAAAATCCACTCTTGATTTTATAACTTGACTATCTTTAGTAATAAAATAATTCAATTGCTTTTCTGAAAAAGGAACTGTTTTATCACCATACATCATTTGTTTGGCTATATTTAGTAACTCTAAAAAATCAGATTTTGACTGCATTTCTTTAAATGCGGTTTGTACTTGAAATTTAAATTCTGGAGTTAGTATCATATTAATTGTATGGTTGTCTTAAAAAACCGTAGCTGTTATTCTTTCTATATGTACTCAAATAATCAATTTATAACTATTCAAATAATATATTAATAATAAATCTAATATATTAGTAAGGGTGTTGCGCTAAGATCTTAAACACAACAATAACATCACTAACATTCAGTTTTGGCTATTAAGTTGCTGATTGCGGTATCTTTTTGAAAATGCTCGTAAAGTCTTACTTCTCTACTTCAATACCTAGAAACTAAATATAACCAAAACCACCTACCGATTTGAAAAAATAAAACTACTTTTTCCAGCAGGCAAGCCTATCTTTCGATAGACAATTCAATACTATTACTACGGTTTTCAAAGAACTTGTTGTTTGACTCTGCAAACCTATTTCATTACTATGCATTTTAACTGCATATTTAATTTTATTTCTTATATTTGGTTATTCAATGTTTTGTAAATATAAAAAAAATCTGCAATGGCTGTAACAAAAAATCCTCTAATTCGCTATAAAATTTTAGATGCTTGTTTTAGAAATCCTTATAAAAAATATACCAAAGAACTATTACTAGAAACCTTAAATGAAAAGTTGATGGAATTATTTGATGATGAATCCCACTGCATTAAATTGCGCCAAATGCAAGATGATATTGCCTTTATGAAAAGTGCTGAAGGGTGGAGCATTGAATTAGCAGAAGAGTTTGATGGTAAAAAAAGAATTTTCCGTTATGAAGACCTCAACTTTTCCATTAACAACGCACCATTAAATGAAATTGAGTTAAGTGAATTCCAATCGGCTATTCATGTATTATCACAATTTGAAGGCATGCCCCAATTTGAAGGAATACAAGAAATCATTGCCAAATTAAAATACGATTTAAAAGTAGATAATAACAAGCAACCATTTATAGGTTTTGATACCAATCAAGATTTAAAAGGTATGGAATATTTTAGTCAACTATACAATGCTACTCAAAATCAAGAACCAATTCAGATTACTTACAAAGATTTTAAAGCAGAACAACCTTATACGTTTACACTACATCCCTACTATTTAAAACAATACAACAACCGTTGGTTCCTTTTTGGACTTCATGAAGAAACCATGAAACCCGATTGGAATGTAGCCATTGATCGTATCGTGTCTATTGAAACAAGTAATGTAAAATTCATCCCAAACACAACAATTGATTGGCAAGATTATTTTAGTGATATGATAGGAGTTAGTAAACCTATTGATTGTAAATTAGAAGAAATTGTTTTACATTTCAATCAATTGACAGGTAAATACATGGAAAACAAACCTATACACGAAACTCAAAAACACAAATGGCTAAATGAAGAAACTCTTGAAGTCAAAATCAAAGTTATACCAAATTATGAATTAGAACGTTTGATTTTGAGTTATGGAGATAGTGTTGAAGTAATGGAGCCCGAACTTTTAAAAAAAAATATAAAAAATAGACTCTTGAATGGAAGTAATATTTATAAAGAATAAATTTATATCAAAAAGGTAAATCATCAAATTCATCATCTAATTGTGGTCTTATAGCCTGATTAATATTGGGACCAATTTGATACCATCCAGATAATTGTAGATAGTATCCACGAGGTGAATTGATTTGTGAGTTTTCTGGAGGAAACACTCTTGATAAAGAAACTCTTAAAATGGTACCCGCGGGTATAATTGGAATAGTGTTTTGACAACCAACATAGCTAATATTCCTATAATCTGAACCATTTGGAAAACGATACCTTGTTTTATTTTCAAATTCAACTCGAACTAAATCTTTATTAGTAACCCAAAAACCAACACTCTTAGTTGGTAGAGGCCCTTCCATTGGAATATAACCAGTACCGCTTGGTGTAAATTTGAGCTTACCATCAAAAACTTCATCTATATGTCCATTCCAATCGATTAGATTAATTCTATTTAAAAACTCAAATACATTATCTATTTTTCTTAAAAAAGTTTTTGATAATATAATTACATCTTCTATATGAGGAGGATGGATATCTTGTCTGTTTGTAAAATTAATTTCATAAACATCACCTATTGTAAAATCGGTATCCATAGGCTGATTGTAATTACCTGGATTTAATAACCTAATATACCTATTATTCGATAAAACCAAGCCGCCTACACAATAACTATGAGTCATGTGTGTTTTTGAAACAATTAAAACTTCCATTTATAAATGAGTAATTTCTTTGTTATACAATGTTGAGATTTTTTGAGCTACAATCGATCTATGACAAGCTTCATGATGTTCTTCAACACAAAATAAAGCTACTCTACTTGCGCCAATTTGGACAAGACTTTCAAGAAAATTATCAAAATTGAAGTTCTTAAGAATTCTATTCTTGTATTCAATAACAAAGACTTTTCCAAGTTCTTGTCGTTCACTCTTTAATTCTCCTTTTTGTAAATCAATTTCTTTTTGAAGCTCTCTAATTTCTGTAGTTGGTGCTAAATCAGGAATATAACCATATTTAATTTCTAAATCTGCCAACTTTTGTTGTAGACGATTACTATTTACAAATGAATATTTTGCTCCTCTTACACCTCTTCGTTGTCTAATATCGCAAAAGGTATCAATATTATTTTCAAGTAATTTATTAAAAAACTCTTTCTCTGTTGAATTATAAACTCCTATTGTAAAAAACTCCATAATTATAAATATGTTTTTCTAGATGTTGAATTTATAGGCTGTCCAAATAAATCTACTTCAGACAATCCTTTATTTAACTCGGCAATTACATTCTTTTGATCTTTTAATTTGCCATTTTCATCAATATGTTTTAATGATATTTGTTCTAAGTCTAATACCTTGCCAATCAATTTACTTCTATGGCATTCGCATGGCTTACTCTCACTACACATTAAAACCAAATGAATATTTTTTGCATAAGCCGTTTTCAATCGATCCATTCCATTTTGAAAAAAATCTTTTTGCTTTACAATTTCATAATCCACTTTTCCTTCTTCATCATAGCATGATTTATCTTTAGGTCTCCCACCAATAGTATCGCCCATAAATACATAAGTAATACCATGTTTTTCTAAAAAAAACTTCAAATCATTCTGATTAAATTGAGGATTAAATTTTGAATATGGCATAGAACGAACGTCTATTAAATAATCAATTCCAAATTTCTTTAGAATATCTAAAAAATCCTCAGGCTTTCTATTGCCATGTCCAATTGTATATAGTGGTATTTTTTCCATAACTCAAATTTACAAAAAAAGTAATTCCAATTATTTAATTATCAATATAATAATAAATCAGACATTTAATAATACTCCTTAATATACTCATAAGCCCTATCAAACAAAACTTGTTCCTTATGAAGTTTGTACTTCAGAAGGGCTTTTCTAAGAGAACTTTGAATTTCACGTTCACCAGAAGCAGTTTTTTGCCATCCTGGAAAACGAACATGTCTCACAATCGCATCAATATCATTTACAATTCTTTCCACAACAGCAGGCGTTTGTTCTGTTTTTAATTCTAGAAACAATTCTGTCAATGCCGCTTGTGGTGTTTTTTCTTGTTGCTCGGCTTCCAATTCCTTTTCTGCTTGTAACGTTTCCTTAGCCAATTTACATAGTTCCTTAACAAATTCAATGGACGTAATTAACCCTTGTTCTGCTTTGTCTCTCAAAGCCTCTAGCAGTTCACTTAACTTCTTAAACTTTGGATTTCCTGCATTCTTCTTGAAACGTTTTACTAATATTTTTTCAAGTTTTTTTGCATTATTAGGATCAGGATTATTGAATATTTTTTCAATAACATCTGCATCTAAAACAAACTCATCCAATTGGTGAACTTCACCCACATGAACATTTTCATGAATTAACTTAGTCGTTTGGGCTCCCAAAGTAAACCACAATAATTTTCCAATATGGTCCGAAGATGGTCTAACCGATTCAAATACTTGTGATAACCAACGATACTCAGCTTGGTACTGATCTAAAATCCTATCTGGAGATAACGACTCCCATAACTTAGAAAGGTATTTATAATCCTTTGCAAAAGCATCTTTTTTATCATCCGTATTAATAGCATTTTGGGCTAATTCTAATCCTTCAAAGCCATCAATCGTTTTATCTACTCCAATAAAATGAGACAATGCTTTTTCCATGGCTTCAGGTAATTGCTCTTTTAATTCGGAAAGATTTGTTATCATTTGACTAACGCTTTTTTCGTCAAATTCTAATGCTTTAGCAGCATCATCAAATACCCCAAAATAATCTACAATTCTACCAAAAGATTTACCAGGATATAAGCGATTCGTTCTACAAATAGCCTGTAATAAGGTATGGTCTTTAATGGATTTATCTAAATACAAAGTTTGTAATATAGGTGCATCAAAACCAGTTAATAGTTTGGCAGTTACTATAATAAATTTTAATGGTGAATTAGCATCATTAAAATCATCAACAATCTTCTCTTGTTGACTTTTATCTACTCCCCATTTTTGTTTAAATTCAAAATCATCATTGGCAGAAGTGGATATAACTACTTTACTAGCATCGGTAACAAAATATTTATCTAACTCTTCTTTGTATTGCACACAAGCATAACGGTCAGGTGTTACTATCATGGCCTTATAGCCATGTGGAGCTACTTTTTCGTTGAAATGTTTAGCAATGTCTTCTACAATCTTAGCGACACGTTCTGGTGACTTCAAAAATGCAGCCATCTTAGCTGATTTTTTATTTAATGCATCAGCTTCTTCATCGGTTAAAGCAGCTTCATCTTTAAATTCTTTAAAAGCTTTATCAATAGTCTCTTTATCAACATGAACATCTACTAATCTAGGTTCAAAATGTAAGGGTTTAGTAGCATCATCTCTAATCGAATCATGAAAGGTGTAACGTGACATATAACCTCCTTCATCTTCTGGTGCTCCAAAAGCCCAAAAAGTATTCTTATCGGCTTTATTCACAGGTGTACCTGTTAATCCAAATAAGAATGCATTGGGCAAAGCAGCACGCATCTGTCTTCCCAAATCACCTTCTTGGGTTCTATGAGCTTCATCGACTAATACAATAATATTATCTCTATCATTCATATTGGGTTTAGCATCTCTAAACTTATGAATCATGGAAATAATGATTTTTCGAGTATCACGTTCAAGTAAGGTTTGTAGTTCTGAAATACTTTCTGTAGTGACCACATTGGCCACATCAGCTGCATTAAAGGTTCCTGTAATTTGGGTATCTAAATCAGTTCTATCGACCAAAACTATTACGGTTGGACTTTTTAATTCTTGCATTTTACGCAATTTCTGCGCTGCAAAAACCATTAATAACGATTTACCAGAACCTTGAAAATGCCAAATCAGTCCTTTCTTGATTTTACCCTCTTTTACACGTTCTACAATTTTGTTAGCACCTTCATATTGTTGAAAGCGACACAATACTTTAATGCGCTGTTTTTTCTTATTAGTAGTAAATAATGAAAAATTTTGTAAAATATCCAAAAGACGTTTTGGATGTAATAAATCAGACAATTCTTTTCCTATTTCACCTAGCCCTAATTGTGTGGCTAGCTTTTCATCATCATTTTCTATGCGCCAAGGGGCCCAAAACTCCAAAGGAGTTCTTACCCCACCAAAATAAAAGGTTTTCCCTTCAGTAGCAAATGATAAAATATTAGGAACAAACAATTGGGGAACAGCATTTTCATAGATGTCATGGATTTCGTGTGCACCATCCAGCCAACTTACAGAAGGTCGTATAGGAGTTTTTGCTTCTCCAATGACTACAGGTAATCCATTAATTAATAAAACAATATCTGGTATTTTAGTTTCTCTGCTGTGAACACGGTATTGATTGGTTACAAAATAAGTATTGTTTAAAATATCTTCAAAATCAATTAATCGAACAGGAACATGACGGTTGTTTTCTCCAAAAGGCATGGTTTTTTCACCACACATCCATTTAAAAAACTCTTCATTGGCCTTTACTAAACCGATTTGATGAACAGACAACAATATAGCTCTAAGCTTATAAATCACTTCTTCTGCCAAATCATGATTACGAGCAATTTCAGGATTCAAACGAATTAAAGCAGCTTTCAGTTCGGTTTCCACCAAAACTTCATTAACCGTTCTATTCAGTTGTTGTGGTGAAATATACTGCCATTGCGCACCATAAGGAGTTTTTTCCTCAGCAACTCCTGAAGCATTCAAATTTACACCACTCAATTGATGTATGATGTAATGTTCTACACTATTTAATTCGTTGAATGACATGGTTATTTTTTTTATGTAGGTAGTTCTGTAATATAATATTCCTTTTCATTTTTTCGTATTCCAATAAAAAGTGGGGTGAAGTTTTGAATAACGCTTAAATCAATTGTAATTGTAAATGAATTTTCTTTCATTTCTTTTCTTTGCCCGCAATCTAATTTATTGCCATTTATATCAAATAAGCAAAGTAAATCTTGATTTAAGATTACTGTAGTATTCACAATCTTATTAATTATAACATTTATATTTTGTTTATGAGATATAAAAGAAATTCCAATTCGTTAAAATAAGCGGTTAATAAGCCGAAAAATACTACGGC
>CAZCIV010000100.1:0-8313 GCA_964498595.1 uncultured Flavobacterium sp. | reverse complement strand
CAATGGCAATGTCTTCGTTTGAGGATAAAATAGCAGCCACAACGGCTAAATCAATTGCGGTGTCTTCTACAGAAATTCCACCAGTTACGTTTAGGAAAACGTCTTTGGTGCCTAATCGAAAACCAGCGCGTTTTTCTAAAACGGCTAAAATCATGTTCAAGCGTTTGGCGTTGTAACCCGTTGTGCTTCTTTGTGGTGTTCCGTAAACTGCGGTGCTTACTAACGCCTGAATTTCAATCATCAACGGACGCATACCTTCTAAAGTAGTAGCAATTGCAGTTCCTGAAAGTTGTTCGTCTTTATGAGAAATCAAAATTTCAGATGGATTGTCAACTTCGCGTAAACCCGAACCTTGCATTTCATAAATCCCCAATTCAGCTGTAGAACCAAAACGGTTTTTTAACGAACGTAAAATTCGGTAGACGTGATTTCGATCGCCTTCAAATTGTAAAACGGTATCGACCATGTGTTCCAAAATCTTGGGTCCAGCAATAGTTCCGTCTTTTGTAATATGACCGATTAGAAGAACTGGAGTATTGGTTTCTTTGGCAAATTTTATCAATTCAGCCGTACATTCTCTAATTTGTGAAATACTTCCGGCAGACGATTCGATATAATCGGTATGTAAAGTTTGAATCGAATCGATAATGACAATATCGGGTTCAATTTCCAAAATTTGACGGAAGATATTTTGGGTTTTGGTTTCGGTTAAAATGTAGCAATTATCGCCATTAGAGGTAATACGTTCGGCACGCATTTTAATCTGTTTTTGGCTTTCTTCTCCCGAAACATAAAGGGTTTTATAAGGTAATTTTAAAGCAATTTGCAAGAGCAACGTACTTTTTCCAATTCCTGGTTCGCCACCTAACAACGTAAGTGAACCTGGAACTAATCCGCCACCCAAAACCCGATTCAACTCTTTATCAGTCGTGTTCAATCGGATTTCTTGTGCAGTGTCTATTTCTTTTACGAGTAAAGGTTTTGTAACGGCTTTAGAAGTTGCGGTTGTAGTTTTCCAAGCGACTTTTTCTTCCTTTTGAACCAATTCTTCAACTATAGTATTCCATTCTTTACAGGCATTACATTGTCCTTGCCATTTCGAATATTGGGTGCCACAGTTTTGGCAAAAAAAAGCCGTTTTTACTTTACTCATAAGTTTTTATTCTTGTTTTTCTGTTGGTTGTTCTGTAGGAGTTTCAGCAGGTATATCTTCTGTAGGTTCGTCTGGTTTTCCTTTCAAGGCTTCTGCTCGATTCATCATAAAGTCTTTAGTAATTTCGCGAATAGCTTCTTGGGTAAAAGCTCTTTGATAGGTTTTGATGGCTTTTTTATAATTCCCTGTTTTTTCGTAATACAAAGCTTCGTGATACGTTCCTAAAGTTGTTTTGGGATAATGTTTGTTAGCAAAATCACTTAAAGGCATCAATTCATTGTAGGCTTTGTTTTTTAAAATAGCAGCTTCAATAGCTTTGAAATCAGACAATCTAGGTTTCATTTTAAATCCGAAACGCTTTTCTAATTCGTCATATTTTACAATTAAATAATCGGTATAACCCGAATCTAATTTTAAAATTTTATCTTGGAATTCTACCATTGAAATGGGTTGGTAACCATCAAAAATAAAATAGATAGCATTAGGAACTGCTTTAGCTACTAACGAATAATGTGAAGCGCCTTTGAAAGCATCGTTTTGATATTTAAAAGTAGCATTTGGAATCGCTTTGATGTTGGCATCTAATTCCGCTGCTTTTTCATTAATTTCTTTTAAATCCCCTTCGCCAGTAGCTTGATAATAGAAAATAGGTTTCGTTATTTTAGTCAATCGCTCAGCAATACGTTTTTCCATTTCAGGAGCCATTTCAGGAGCTAATGAAATGTAGGCGTTGAAAATTGGATTGTCTTTGTATAAATAAAAGTTTAAGAAGCCTGCCGTCGTATCATGACCTGCAATTATTCTAAATGGCAAAGTTCTATATTTTTTATCGATGTATGGATATAATTCTTGACCAATAAATTCAAAGAAATTGGCTCCAGTTCCTGCTGGAAATCCAGCATCATCAAATTCACTATCGGCAAATCGTGTTTCTCCATTATTTTGATCTATTGCAATGATAATCATTTCGGGTAAATCATCCCAATAAGCTCCATATTTTAAAATACCTTCAAATGGATCTAATAAATATTCGCCATCTAAAACTAATAAGGTTGGGTATTTTTTCTCGGGACTTGAAGCATACGAATGTGGGGTAACCACTGTAAAAGTTCGATTTCCTAATTTTTTTGATTGGATGGTTTCGGGGGTACGTTGAGCAAATAAGCATGACGTGACCATTAAAGTAATAAGGAAAAGTTTAATTTTCATTTTAAATAGTTTGGTTAAATAGATTAGCAATTTACTAATTTATTTTTTATTTAAAATAGGTAAAAGTAAATAAGATAATAAACCTAAAAAGATGGTTAAAATAGTTTGCGAAACCCATGCAATCCATCCAAAGGCTACACCCACTTCATTTGGAATTCCGTAAAGGGAATAAATCATTGCAATAGCTAAAGGATAAGCACCAAGACCACCATTAGTAAAACCAACAGCTAGACTACCAAAAATAAATCCCATAATTACTACGTCAAAGCTAATATTTGAAGTTTCGGGAAGCGCAAAAATGGCAACATAAAACATAATTAGGTAAGAGAACCAAATAAAAAATGAATGAAAAATGTAGTTCCATTTGTCTTTCATTTTTAAGATACTCGTCATGCCTTCAATTAAACCCGATAATTTGTTTTTTAATTTCTGAATAATTTTCCATTCTGCATAAATCCAAACTACTATAAAAAGAATAAAAATGATTATTCCACCAGCTAATAAGTATAAAATTTTTTCTACCGGAAGTTTTTCAATTAAAAATTGATAAAGTTTTTCAAATTGTAATAGGAAGGCAACAATTACAAATAAAAAGAAAATCATTAAATCTACGATTCGTTCTGCAACGATTGTTCCAAATCCCTTGTCGAATGGGACGTTTTCATATTTTTTAAGTAAAGCAGCTCTAGAAATTTCACCTGATCTAGGTATGGTAAGGTTTACAAAATAGGAAACACAAACAGTAAGTAAATCGTTGTGAAATTTAGTGTGATAACCTAAGTGTTGTAAAGCAAATTTCCAGCGGTAGGCTCTTGACCAAAACCCGAAAAGTGCTATAAAAAGAGATAAATAAATGTAGAAATAATCAGCTTTAACAAAGCTGATTTTGATTTTTTCTAATTCGTCAGGTGAAAGTGTAGTATACTGATAATAAATAATTCCTAACCCAATCAACAAAGGGATAGTTAGACTTAAAAATTTTCGGATACTAGCTTTCAAACTATGTTAAAGAGTTATCTTTCTCGTTAGGAAAAACTAAAGTAGGTTTGAATTTTTTAGCTTCTTCAAAGTCCATAATTCCATAAGAAATGATAATTACGATATCACCACGATGCACTTTACGAGCGGCAGGTCCGTTTAAAGTAATTTCACCGGTATTTCTTGGTCCTTTGATGGCATAGGTTTCTAATCGTTCTCCATTATTAATGTTAACGATTTGTACTTTTTCACCTTCAATAATGTTAGATGCTTCCATTAAAGCTTCATCTATGGTGATACTCCCAATATAATTCAAATCGGCACCTGTTACGGTTACTCGATGAATTTTCGATTTTACTACTTGAATTTGCATGATGCAAAGGTAATTAATTTAGTGAAATATTATCTATTAATCGAATATTCTCGATAAAAATAGCAATAAAACCACGGTATTTTTTATCTGCTTCTTTAGTATTGACAGGTAAAAGCGTTGTTTCGTCAGCAATTTCAAAATACTCTAGTTGAAAATCAGGATGTTTTTGGAATTCGTTTTCAACCCATTTTACAGTTGCTTCAGCTGAATTTGTTGCAAATATTTCTTTTGCTGAATTCAGAATTTGATAAATGATTGCTGCATTTTTTCTTGCCGTTTCTGATAACCGCTCGTTTCTTGAACTCATAGCCAATCCACTGTCTTCTCTATGAATAGGACAACCAATTACAGCAACCGGAATGTTGTTTTTTTCAACTAATTTTTTTACAATTTGTAATTGTTGAAAATCTTTTTCGCCAAAATATGCTTTGTTTGGTTGAACAATTTCAAACAATCTTTTAACAATTGTTCCTACACCATCAAAATGACCTGGTCGGTGTTTGCCTTCCATTTGATTTTCTAAACCATCATAATCAAAACTTTCAGAAACGGTATTTCCTTCATAAATATCGGCTACTTCTGGAGCATACACTATAATGTTATTGCTTAAATCTTGCATGATTTGTATATCGCGATCTAAGGTTCTTGGATATTTATTTAAATCTTCAGCGTTGTTAAATTGGGTAGGATTTACAAAAATACTCATCACCGTTACATCGTTTTCAGAAAGTGAATTTTTCAGTAATGATAAGTGTCCATGATGCAGTGCCCCCATTGTAGGAACAAATCCAATGGATTTATTTTGTTTGATTAATGGGCTTAAAAAAGCACTTAAATCTGACTTTTTGTTAAAAATGAGCATTTTCTACTTTGTTATTTCAAGTGCAAACTTACTATTTTAGTCGATAAATCCATAAAATTTTGTAATTTTGCAAGGTTTTTTAAAACATTAATTAACTAGAATACATTATGGAAGACAAGAGGATATTGTATGTATCATCTGAAGTGGTGCCTTATTTAGCTGAAAATGAAGTGTCGTTACAATCGTATGAAATGCCCAAAATGATAAATGATTTAGGTGGTCAAATACGAATTTTTATGCCTAGATATGGTAATATTAACGAAAGAAGACATCAATTACACGAAGTTATTCGTTTATCAGGAATGAATTTGGTGGTAAATGATATGGATATGCCTCTTATTATTAAAGTAGCTTCAATTCCAAAAGAAAGAATACAAGTTTATTTTATTGATAACGACGAATATTTCAAAAGAAAAGCAACCTTTACTGACGAAGAAGGAGTTTTATATCCAGATAATGATGAAAGAGCTATTTTCTTTGCGAAAGGTGTTGTAGAAACAGTTAAGAAATTAAATTGGGTTCCAGATGTAATTCATGTTCATGGCTGGATGGCAGCTATGTTGCCTGTTTATCTAAAGCATTACTATAAAGATGAAGGAATTTTTGCCGAAACAAAAATTGTTACTTCGGTATATGAACAAGGGTTTGAGGGTGAGTTAGATAAAGAGTTTATTAATAAAATTTTGTTTGATAATATTAGTAGAGAGGCTGTTTCTGATTTAGAAAATCCTACTTATGAAAATTTAATGAAAGTTGCAATTTCACATTCAGATGCTGTTGTTGCAGGCTCTGAGGAATTGGCTTCAACTTTAACAAAATTTATAGAAAGTTCCAACAAACCTTTTTTACCTTTCGCCTCAAAAGAAATAATGAAGGAAGTTTATACTTCATTTATAAAGAATCAGTTATTATAAAGAGCTTATCCGCTATGAAAAAAATTTTTATTAAAGTATCTTTAGCAATTACAATTGCATTTGTGTTAACCTCATGTGACAAAGATTTTAATTCTTTAGGTTCTGATCTTTTAGATGATTCTCATTTTGATTTAGAAAGATATGAAGTTCAAAATTTAATTGCATATTCAAAGGCTACAGGCCCAGTTCAAACAAACAATTTGCCAGTAAATTCTTTAGGGGTATACAGTAATCCATTCTTTGGTACTACTAAAGCCAGTTTTGTAACACAATTAGAATTGGCAGATACTGATCCAGTAATTGGGCAGAATGTTGAAATTAAAAGTACAGACTCTGTTTATTTGTATGTGCCTTATTTTAGTACTAAGGAAGTAGTTAACAATAATAATGTATACGAATTAGATTCCATTTATGGCAACATAAATAGCAGTATTAATTTAAAGATATATGAGAACGGATATTTTTTACGTAACATTAATCCAAGCCCAAATCCTAACGACCAAGATTCATACTTGCAGAAATATTACAATGACGATAAACAATTAATTGAAAATAACATTGCAAGTGGTCAACTTAATAACGCCACAAGTTTATCGGAGAATGAGCAATTTAAATTTGATAATACTGAATTAGTTATATATAAAACGGATGGCAATGGTAATTATGTCAATTCGAATGGCGAAGTAATTTCTAATCCTAATGATAGAATTGTTAAAAAGAAAATAGCACCTGGAATGTGGTTAAATCTTGATAAGAATTTTTTCAAAACAAAAGTATTGGATGCGCCATCTATTAATTTGTTAAATAATACTATTTTCAAAGAATATTTTAAGGGATTGTATTTTAAAGCAGAAGCTAATCCAGGTCAAGATGGAGTAATGGCAATGTTGGATTTTTCTGCAGCAACAATTACAATTCAATTTCATTCTGATGTTACTTCTGAACTTTCAAATGGCACAAGTGTGACTGTAAATTCAAAAAAAGAAGTGGTGTTAAAATTGAAAGGTAATACGATTAACTTTTTTGAAAACCAAAATAGTGCAGATTACAATAATGGATTAAGTGCTTCAAACAGTACATTGGGTGATGATAGATTATATTTAAAAGGAGGTCAGGGTTCCGTTGCATATATTGATTTATTTGGCGAGGTTAATCCTGAAACAAATGTTCCATATGAGCTGGAAGATTTACAATCAAGAGGATGGTTAGTAAATGAGGCAAATTTAACATTCTACATTGATAAAGATAAGATGACTGGGGCAGGTATGACCGAGCCTCAACGAATATATCTCTTTGATGCTACTAATAATAAAGTTTTAGCTGATTACAACTTAGATGGATCAGTTGTTAGTGATGTAAAAAGAAATAAATTCACATTTAGTGGTATTATAAAATTAGACGAAAATGATAAAGGCGTGTATTATAAGATAAGAATTACAGAACATATTAATAGGTTATTGAATAGTGACAATGAAGATTTAAGGAAAAATATTAGATTAGGTCTTTCAGTTACCGAAGACATTAATGTTTCAAGTAACGCATTTTTAAAAACCCCATTTAATATAGGTTCAGAATCGGTTAAATTTTTGCCTTTTTCTTCTGTCATGAGCCCTCTTGGTACAGTTTTATACGGTATGGGAAGTTCAGTACCACAAGATAAAAAATTAAAACTTGAAATTTATTTCACTAAACCTAACTAGTATATGTGTGGAATTGTAGGTTATATTGGTCATAGAGACGCATATCCTGTAATCATTAAAGGATTACACAGATTAGAATATAGAGGTTATGATAGTGCTGGTATTGTACTATATGACGGAGAAGATTTAAAATTATCAAAAACTAAAGGAAAAGTTTCTGACCTTGAAGCTAAAGCGGAAAGCGAAAAAACAACAATTGGTAAAATTGGTATGGGACATACGCGTTGGGCAACTCATGGAGTTCCTAATGATGTAAATTCGCATCCACATTTTTCTAATTCGGGGAAGTTGGTTATTATACATAATGGAATCATTGAAAATTATGAGCCATTAAAACAAGAATTAATCAAAAGAGGTTACACTTTCAAGTCTGATACTGATACAGAAGTATTGGTAAATTTGATTGAAGAGGTTAAGAAAAAAGAAAACTGTAAATTAGGAAAAGCAGTTCAAGTTGCATTAAATCAAGTTATTGGAGCTTACGCAATTGCAGTAATTGATGTTGAAAAGCCAGATGAAATTATTGTAGCGCGTTTAGGTAGTCCATTGGCAATTGGAATTGGTGAAGATGAGTTTTTCATTGCATCAGATGCTACTCCTTTTATCGAATATACTTCAAATGCTATTTATTTAGAAGATGAAGAAATGGCAATTGTGCGTTTACACAAACCATTAAAAGTTAGAAAAATTAAAGATGATTCATTGGTTGACCCTTATATTCAAGAACTTCAATTAAACTTGGAGCAAATTGAAAAAGGTGGTTATGATCATTTCATGATGAAAGAAATCTACGAACAACCAAGCGTAATAAAAGATACTTACAGAGGAAGACTTTTGGCAAACAAAGGAATTATCCAAATGTCAGGTGTTGAAGATAATTTAGAAAAATTCTTAAATGCAAAACGAATCCTTATTGTTGCTTGTGGAACTTCATGGCACGCAGGATTAGTAGCAGAATATATTATTGAAGAATTTTCAAGAATTCCAGTTGAAGTAGAATATGCTTCAGAATTCCGATATAGAAATCCAATCATTAATAAAGATGATGTTGTAATTGCAATTTCACAATCTGGTGAAACGGCAGATACTTTGGCAGCAATTAAATTAGCTAAAGAAAACGGAGC